>PAQU01000010.1 GCA_002709395.1 Roseibacillus sp.
GTCCCGGGCGTTGGCGAGCCAGCCGTTGAGCTGGGCTCCGTGCTGGGACCAGGCCGCCTTGACGCCCGGGATGGCGGTCAGGTCGCGGGGAGAGTGGACCTGTTCAAAATCGATATGGTAGACGGTTCCATCTTGGTCCTCGCTGGTGGTGAAGGCGGGCTTGGCCCCGGTGGCTGGGACGGATGAGCCTCCAAGGAGGATCATGGCCACGAGGGGCAGGGTCCGGATGAGGCGCATACCGACGACTAGGGAGGAGAAAAGCTCCGGGCAATCCCAATCTGCCCCTTCCTGCTTTCCTCCCGGCCATGATCGGATGATGATCTCCTCATTGCCACTGGGGCGTGACCGTGAATTAATTCCGGGTCGATGAGACTAAAACCCTTCCTGCTCCTGCTCCTGGGCGGTTTGCCGACCGTCAAGGCCGAGCTGAGCTATAACCGGGAGGTCCTTCCGATCCTGGCGAGCAAGTGCCTGGCCTGTCATGGAACGGACGCGGCCAAGCGGGAGGCCAAGTTGCGACTCGATGAGCAGGAGAGTGCCTACGCGGACCGGGATGGGATCAGGGTTATTGTTCCCGGCAAGCCCGGTGAGAGTGAACTGGTCCGACGAATCCTCTCGCATGATGAGGACGAGGTCATGCCTCCTCCGGGGGAGGGGGTATCCCTTACCAAACGGGAACAGGAGATCCTGCAGCAGTGGATCAGGGAGGGGGCTCGCTACGAACGGCACTGGGCCTTCCAGGCCCCGGTCAAGGATGAGGTGCCTGATGCAGGGGGATGGGGAGTAAATGCCATCGATGCCTTTGTTCATCAGGAATTTTCCAAGGCCGGGTTCGAACCGCAGCAGGAGGCCGCTAAGGAGGAACTCATCCGGCGGGTCTCGATCGATCTCACGGGATTGCCCCCCACCATCGAGGAGGTGGAGAGCTTCCTCTCAGATGAATCGGAGGAGGCCTATGGAAAAGTCGTGGATCGCCTGCTGGGTTCCTCCCGTTATGGGGAACGCATGGCGGCATGGTGGCTGGATGGAGCGCGCTACGGGGATAGCCATGGGTATGACAACGATCTGGAGAATGCCCAGTGGCCCTGGCGGAACTGGATCATCGAGTCTTTCAATGCCAACCAGCCCTACGACCAGTTCGTGACCTGGCAACTGGCGGGGGATCTTTTGCCGAATGCAAGTGATGACCAGATCGTGGCCACCGGATTCAACCGGAACCACCGGATCCAGACCGAGGGGGGTGCGATCGAGGAGGAGTGGCGCACGGAATACGTGATGGACCGGGTGGAAACCATGGGATCGGTTTTCCTGGGGCTGACCCTGAGCTGTGCGCGCTGCCATGACCACAAGTACGACCCCGTCAGCCAGAAGGAATTCTACCAGCTCTTCGCGATGTTCGACGGCCTGAATGAAAAAGGGTTCATCAACAACCTGAGGGGCAGTGCCGAGCCTCGCCATCGTTACCGGAAGAGCGCATTTGAAGCAGCGGTCAGGAAGCTCGAGGAGGAGATCCCGGATGCCAAGGCGCGGGAGGGCAGGGTCAAGGAGCTGGAAGCGGCTCACCCGCACGTCATGGTCATGCGCGATGAGGTGGATCGAAAGGCGTTTGTACTGAAGCGAGGGCAGTATGATGACAAGGGAGAGGAGGTGCCTCCCGGGCTCCCACAGGCGTTCTCTCCCACCCCGGCAGACGAAAACCTGAACCGGCTTCACCTCGCCAGGTGGATGGTGGACGGGAAGCATCCCCTGACCTCCCGCGTTTTTGTAAACCGGCTCTGGGAACAGTTCTTCGGGACGGGTATCGTCAAGAGTTCGGAGAACCTGGGGAGGCAAAGCGACTGGCCGAGTCACCCGGAGCTCCTCGACTGGTTGGCGGTGGACTTCGTAGAATCGGGTTGGGATGTGAAGAGGTTCATCAGGTTGATGGTGATGAGCAGGACTTACCGGCAGAGTGCGGTCGTGGAGGAGGAAAAGCTGAGACGGGACCCCGACAACCGGTTGCTCAGCCGGGGGCCACGAACCCGTCTTCAGGCCGAAATGTTGCGAGATCAGGCCCTCTTCGTCTCGGGATTGCTGGTGGAGGGACTGGGTGGGCCCAGTTGGTGGGTCTATCAGCCGGCAGGGCTCTGGCTTGAGGTGGAGAAACGGGGAACCTTCGTGCAGGATCATGGGGAAAAACTGTATCGGCGCAGTCTCTATTCCCGGATCCGCCGAACCGTGGCTCCCCCGAGCATGCTCCTTTTTGACATGCCGAGTCGGGAGATGTGTACCGTGAAGCGGACCCTGACCAATACTCCCCTGCAGGCCCTGGTCCTGATGAATGAGGTCACCTATGTGGAAGCAGCCAAGAAGTTTGCGGAGCGGATGATGACCAAGGGCGGGACGCCGGCGGAGCGGATTGCCTGGGGATTTCGCTGCGCGACTTCCCGGGTGGCTGATGCAGAGGAGCTTGAGATCCTAGTCAAGGGTTATGAGCGCCGGGTCGAGCACTACCGGAAGAACGGCAAGGCTGCCGATGATCTGCTCGCCCAGGGCGAATCAAAGGTGGCAGGCTACCTGCCCAAGCCGGAGATGGCAGCCCTCGCGACGGTCGCGAATGTCATTCTGAACCTCGATGAAGTGATCAATCGATGAAGGAGAGTAAGCTAGAAAGGGAGAGTCCTGCCCTGATAGAAGCAATGTCAGCCGGGGAACCGCTTCTTCCAGACCGGCGCTCCTTCCTGCAGGCCTCAGGGCATGGGTTTGGGGCCATGGCCCTTGGATCACTCCTGTTCGACGAGGAGGGAAAGGCTGCTACGGTAGTGCCGGAAAATCCCAGGGTCAGGCGGGTTATCTCTCTCTTCATGTCGGGAGGTCCCTCCCAGATGGATCTGCTGGACCCCAAACCGGGACTGGAGAAGGAGCGGGGCAAGGAATTGCCGAAGTCGGTCCGGGGAGAGCAGAGGATCACGACCATGACCTCGGTACAGAAAAGCCTTCCGGTGCTGCCGAGTCCCTTCAAGTTCGGTCAGCACGGACAATCTGGTCTCGAGTTGAGCGAGTTGCTTCCTCACTGGGGTGAGGTCGCGGATGACCTGTGTGTGGTCCGGTCGATGCAGACCGAGGCCATCAACCACGATCCGGCGATCACCTTTTTTCAGACTGGCTTCCAGCTGGCGGGACGGCCAAGTGTCGGGTCATGGGTGTCCTATGGCCTCGGAGCGATTAACAGGGATCTTCCGGCCTATGTGGTCCTGACCTCCCGTTCTACCGCCGGAGGGGCACAGCCGCTCTACAGTCGGTTGTGGGATTCAGGTTTCCTGCCTGCGGAGCACTCGGGAGTGAAGTTGCGCAATACCGGGGACCCGGTGTATTTCCTGAAGAACCCCCCGGGAATAGATCGTGGGGTCCGTCGTGACATCCTGGATGACCTCGGAGCATTGAACCGCAGGCGTCACGCTGCGGTGGGCGACCCTGCCATTGAGTCGCGCATCGCCCAGTATGAAATGGCGTTTCGGATGCAGGCCAGTGTCCCCGAATTGGCGGACATTTCGAAGGAACCGGAACACGTAATGAAGTTATATGGGCCCAATGTCGGCAAGCAGGGCAGTTTTGCCCGCAACTGTCTGGTGGCCCGGCGCCTGGCGGAGAGGGACGTGCGTTTTATTCAGCTCTTCCACATGGGTTGGGATCAGCATGACAAGTTGAAGGAAACCCTGTCCCGCCAATGTCGCGATACCGAGCAACCGGTGGCTGGATTGATCCAGGATCTCAAGCAGCGGGGTCTTCTGAAGGATACCCTGGTGGTATGGGGTGGAGAATTCGGACGCACAACCTATGCCCAGAAACCCGGAGACAAGGCAGGCCGGGATCATCACCCGGGGTGCTTCACCCAGATGCTGGCCGGGGCCGGTATCAAGGGCGGGCATGTGCATGGTGAGACCGATGATTACTGTTATAATGTGACTCGTGATCCAGTCCACGTGCATGATCTCAACGCTACCCTGATGCACCTGCTGGGGGTCGATCACGAGAAGCTCACCTTCAGGTTCCAGGGACGCGACTACCGGTTGACTGATGTGCACGGCAAGGTGGTCAAGGAAATCCTCAGTTGATACGAGTTCATGTCGAAAACGATCGCGCTTATACTGTTCGGTACTTTTCTCCAGGTGGCCCATGCCGGACTGGAGCTGAAACAAGGGGACAGGATCCTGCTCTATGGGAATTCCTTTATCGAGCGCCTGCAGGCCCACGGTCTGTTTGAGGCCAATCTCCAACTGGCCCATCCGGGGAAGAAGCTTGAGTTCCGCAGTCTGGCGTGGACCGGCGATGAGGTTGGTTACCGGCTGAGGCCGGAGCGTTACGTAAACCATCTCAAGAAACTGCTGGATCGGTGGCCGGCCCAGGTAGTGCTTCTGGGATTCGGGCTTAATGAATCGTTTGCCGGTTCGGCAGGAATCACTGCATTTCGCTCGGACGTGGATGGTTACCTCAGGGAAATGCGGCGCCGACACCCCGCGGCCACCATTGTTCTCCTCTCACCGATTGCGACTGAGGACCTGGGGCACCCCCATTACCCTGATGCAGATGGGAGAAACGGTGAGATCCGGGCCTACGTGGAGGCCATGCGGGAGGTGGCCCAGTTGCAGGAAGTGCGTTTCGTAGACCTGTTTGGCCCCAGCCTGGCCGCCTACGGGAGACAGGAGAAGCATCTCACTTCCAATGGGATTCATCTCAACGATTCAGGGAACGAGTTGATCGCGAGTCACCTCGCCCGGGAGCTTCTCGGATCCGGGGCGTATGCGGGGTTGGACCAGGGGAGGGCAGAACTGGTGGCGAAGGCGGTGCGCCGCAAGGCGGGTCATGTGGCTACCGTGGTGCGTCCCGTGAACACGGTCCTTTATTTCGGGGTGCGGGGACGAGCCCACGAATACAATGCTGAGATACCCCGTTACCATGAACTGATAGCCCGTTCTGATGCCCGCATTCATGCCATGGTGCAGGATGACGCAATCGGATATGATCCTGAACCCCTGACCCTTCCCCCCCTCGTCGAGAGAGCTCCGGCGAAACTGCCCTCTCCGGAGGAGATGCTCCAGAGCTTCCGGGTCGCGGAGGGCTACGAGGTCAACCTGTTCGCCTCGGAGCAGCAATTTCCCGAGTTGCGGAACCCTGAGCAGATTGCCTTTGATGCCCGGGGACGTCTCTGGGTAGTCACCATGCCTTCCTTTCCGGGGACCATTCCGGGAGATGTCCCTCATGACAAGGTCATCATCCTGGAGGACACGGATCGTGATGGCCGGGCGGACAAGTCCACGGTGTTTGCCGACCACCTGACCGTTCCCGACGGCCTCGCCTTTCATGAAGACGGGGTGATTATTTCCCATCAACCGCGGCTGGTTTTCATGAAGGACAGCAATGGCGATGGAAAAGCGGACGTGAAGGAGGAGATCCTGCGAGGGATTGATGTCACCGATGCGCATCACGGGGGGATGATTGCGATGGGTCCGATGGGGCATGTGATGTTCTGCGACGGGGTCTTTCATCGCTCCCAGCTGGAAACCCCGCACGGGGTGACCCGGGGGGTTGACGCGACCACCTACCGTCTCGACTTGCGCAGGGGTACTGTTGAGCGGGAGTACCAGACCCTGACACCCAATCCATGGAAGATCACATGGGATCGCTGGGGAAATCTCTTCCAGATGTATGGGGACGGGTTCGTGCAGGACAGTCACGCCATTCCCTGGACTCCCTTCGGGGTGTATCATCCCTTCCGGCGGGCTATTACCGTTGCCTATGGGAAGGGCTCCGCAGCCTGTGTGATTTCCAGCCCAAATTTCCCGGAGGAATACCAGCAGGGCATGGCGTCCGCGGTTCTTCTACGGAAGTGTTTCGTGTCCCTTTCGCGGCATGAGGCCGAGGGAGCCTATTACAAGGCCAGTGGGCGGCTGGATGTGCTTTCCTCGCCCAGCCAGTTGTTCCGGCCCGTGGATATCGCCTTCGGGTTCGACGGGGCGATGTATGTTTCGGATTTCTGCACCCGCATCATCGGGCATGCCCAGAACTCGATGCGGGATCCCCGCTGGGACCCCCATACGGGACGGATCTGGCGCGTGACTTACAAGAAGAAACCAGTTGTCAGGGACTGGCCACGTATCGAAGGAGCCACGACGGCGGAACTTCTGGCCCTGCTCAAGCATCCCCAGGATCTNNTCCGGGATCACGCGAGGCGGNAACTGNGGCAGACCACGGGGGTGGTGAAGGAGCTCGATTCGTGGTTACGGAAGGAGAAGAAGGATGAGGCGATCCTGGAGGGCCTCTGGATCCTGCATGACCAGGGGGAGGTCCGGCAAAACCTGCTGGAGAAGCTGATGAAGTCGTCGGATCACCGGATCCGGGCGGCGGTAACGCATCTGGTACGTTTCCAGGCGGCCCAGTTGAAAAGTCCCCTTGCGTTGCTGCGGAAAATGACCCGGGATCCCCATCCGCGGGTGCGCACGGAGGTGATACATGTCGTGTCTCATCTGCAGCAGGGAGACCAGGCCTATGCCGCACTCCTTGGTCAGATTGATGCTTCGGGAAACAAGGACCTCCAGACCATCCTGGGGGATGCCAGTTACGGAGTCAGTTCCGGCATGGGTCCTGAGATCCCCGTTCTTCAGAAGCCTGAAGACAGCAAATTAAGTCACTGGCTTCTCAAGGAGGATGGAAAGGAGGAGCGTTTCTTTACCTTTGGGTCCAAGGCAGGATCCTTCGGAACCATGCGCACCTTTGTGCGTTCTCCGGAAAAGAGAAAGGCGGTGCTCTCGATCAGGCACAGCTATGTGAAGGTGTTCCTGAATGGAACCCCGGTCATCTCCTCGGCCAACTGGTGGAGTTCCGACTGGAACGTCCAGGTCGAACTGCAGGAGGGAATCAACCAGGTCGAGGCCCGCTACGTGAAGGGACGGGGAGCACGGGGATATGCACCCGTCTATCTGTATGATCCTCTCGGGGCCCGGTTGGAAGGACTCATCACGGCGGGGACGAAGGCGGAGCTCCGGACGATGGCGACCGAGCATGACCGGCATCACGGACTGAACGATTCAGTCATCAGGATCAGTGCGGTCCCGAACCAACTCGCATTTTTCCCGAGGGAGTTTCGCCTCAAGGCGGGGAGTAGAGTGCGGATCTCCTTCCAGAATCCGGATCTCCAGATTCATAACGTGGTGATCGTCAGGCCGGGGGCGGAAGAGGAGGTGGGACAGCTCGCGGACCAGATGGCCCAGGATCCTGATGCGATGAAGAAGGCGTTTGTCCCGGATTCCGACAAGGTGCTCTGGGCGACCCCCCTTGTGAATGGGAAGGGGGCGGTGGAACAGGAGTTCACCGCTCCGGAGCAACCGGGTCGCTACCCATTCCTGTGCACCTTCCCGGGACACTGGAGGGTGATGAAGGGAGTACTGGTTGTGGAGTGAGTGAAGGATTTACCCGGAATGGCCGGATTGGGCGCAGACTCGACATGAGAACTCTCATTTTGTTTACCGACAGGATGCAGAGAGCAGTGGTAACAGCCCTTCTTTGTCTCGGGCTTCCGGTGAAGGCCACGGTGCTCAAGTTTGAGGCGGTTGGCCTGACGCCGGCGACGGAGTTGCGGGGATTGCAGTCGGTCAAAGGCTACGGGGACCGGGTCGAGGGAACGAGTTCGGGTGGTTTCAGGGACTCCTTCGCGGAAGGAAATGGATGGACGCCCGATATACTGATCGACTTCGCGGGTGGTCACGACGTCAAGACGGTCAACTCGTGGCGGGAGAACTGGGCTGGCGGGGATGGAGCCAACTACCTGCTGGATGGAGATGACGGAGGCCCCTACTACTACTGGTATACCTTCACTCCGGAGAATGGGGTGGGGGTGTTGATCAATTCGCTGGATCTGGATGCCTTGAAAGAGGTGCCGAACAGGGTCGACTGGAGGATCTGCGCAGGGAGCCGGACGGGAAGGGAGCTGGTGAAAGCGTCGACGGGAAATTTCACCGGGGATCTCACCGGACTCAATCTCGGGATGAAGGGAGCGCATTATGGTCCGGTTGTGCTGGAGATTGTCCATACCGGGACTCGGACTACACTGGCGGTCGACAATCTGGATTTTGACCAGGTTGATCCGGGGAAAGAAGGGCTAACCACGCGACTGGTGGAGGTGGGAACCCGGAAGCAGTTGCTGGTGGATGATCACCTCATCGATCAAATGGTTCACGTTGACCGTGTCCTGGGAACGGTGGACAAGGTGAGCAGGGAGAACCCCGTCTTTGAGGGGAGTTTTTACGGAACGGTCCTGCACGACGAAGGGAAGTTCAAGTTGTGGTATCGCGGACACCCGTATGGCTATGCCGAATCCAAGGATGGCGTGCGCTTCCGCAAGGTGGCGGACCTGACGGGGATGACCCAGAAGTCCCCGGCGGAAGGAGCGACCTTTTATATTGATCCTCACGAGACGGATCCGGCCCATCGCTACAAGGCCTGTTACGCGCACAGGACGATGCGGGCGGCCCTGGCCCATTCAGCGGACGGAATTCATTGGAAGGACTACAATGGGGGTCGACCGGTAACGCACCGGGCTGCCGATACCTATAACCAGATCGTGTGGGATGAAGGAACCGGGGTATATCGGCTCTTTACCCGGACGGATTATCAGGGCGCCCTCAAGGCCGGGATGGAGGTGCGGGGAACGCGGAGCATGATCAATGCGGACCCCAAGGCCGACCCTGCCGCGTGGACGGTGGTACGGAACTGGCGATTTGACCGGGAAGACCCGGAGGAGTGGAAGCGCCGACAGATCTATGGGCTTACCGACTGGATCTATGAGGGGGTGCACTTCGCGCTCATGATGGTGATGGAGTGGCCGGAGGATATGAGCGAGGGGCCGAAGGACTATCACAGGCGCCACGAACGCAACCTGCTTGAATTCTATATTGCGACCAGCCGGGACGGGGATAGCTGGGACCTGCGCTGGGTTTATGAGGGGGAACCGATGATCCCGCGTGGGGGAGATGGGACCTGGGACAAGGATATGATCATCCCGGCCTCGGCGGTGATCACGCACGAGGACAGGCACTGGCTTTATTATGATGGTTACAATGAGCGGCACGGGGTCTTCCGGCGGGATGATGAGAAGGCGCGGGGAGGGATCGGGCTCGCCACCCTGAGGCTGGATGGATTCGTCGGGCTGGAGGCGAAGGGTCAGCCAGGAGTGATCACCACCAGGCCATTCAAGCTGGAAGGAGACCATTTGCAGGTGAACGTGCAGGGAGAGGAGTTCGCAGTGGAGGTGCTTGATGCTGGTGGGGAACCCCTTCCGGGATTCTCTCTCAGGGAGGCGTTACGGCACCAGGCGGTGGATCAGTTGAGGCTGAAGGCTGCCTGGCACGGAGGGCAGGAATTCTCTTCGTTGCATGGGCGGATTGTCCGATTGCGGTTTCATCTTAAAAACGCGGTAGTCTATTCCTTCCAGGCGCTGCCGGCATCGAATTGAACTGCTCTTTTCCAACCTTTGTGGGACAAGTTTTCCATTGATGGATCTTTGGGTGAGGTGAAGAATGGTAGAGTTGCTGGGTCATGAGCAGGTGTCGTCGATGAAACCCGTGGGAAAGATAGTTCCCGGGGGAGTGATGATGCTTCTTTTTCCATTGCTGGTCCTGCCCCTCACCGGTGAGGAGCTCGTCTTCGAAACGGATGTGCGGCCCATCTTCAAGGAAGCTTGCTTCCATTGTCATGGGGAAAGTGGAGAGAGAGAGGGAGGCTTGGATCTGCGTCTGGTTCGTCTGATGAAGGAGGGGGGAGAGTCCGGTCCGGCGCTGGTTCCTGGCGCAGTGGATCGAAGCTTGCTCTGGGAAAAGCTGGCAGATGATGAGATGCCCAAGGGTGAGAAGAAGCTGTCAGCAGACAGGAAGGATCTGATCCGGCGCTGGATTGAGCAGGGTGCGAGAACTGCGAGACCTGAGCCGGAAAATGTGGAAGAGGCGCGCTTTACACTAGAGGAACTGGCACACTGGGCCTTCCAGCCCGTGGGCAGGGTGGTGCCTCCGGGGGAGGGTCCTCCAATCGATGCCTTCGTGGAGAGACGACTCGGGAAAGAGGGACTCACCCTGTCTGATCGTGCGGACCGGCGGACTCTGATCCGCCGGATCAGTTTTGGAGTGACGGGCCTGCCACCTACTCCCGGGGAGGTGGAAGCCTTTATGAACGATGGAGCAGAGGGCGCGGTGGAGCGACTCGTCGATCGTCTCTTGGCCTCACCCCAGTATGGAGTGCGATGGGGGCGCCATTGGCTGGATGCAGCTGGTTATGCCGAGTCAGATGGCAATGCCGTCGACGATCGCAGGCGGGGTCACGCCTGGCGCTACCGTGATTACGTGATTGCGGCCTTCAACAGCAACAAACCTGTTGATCAGTTTCTCGTCGAGCAGCTGGCGGGCGATGAACTGGTAGAGGGTGGTCTCGAGGTGGGGAATCCCCGTCACCTCGAGCTTCTGACCGCAACCGGATTCCTGAGGATGGCTCCGGATATCACCCAGCGCAGCAATAGCCTGACCGATCGCAACACGGCAGTGGCAGATGCGCTCAAGGTGGTGAGCACCAGTGTGCTGGGTCTTACGGTTGGCTGCGCCCAGTGCCACGACCACAAGTATGACCCGATTGGGATCGATGATTATTACAGGTTTCGGGCTATTTTTGATCCAGTTTTTCCTCTCCATAACTGGCAGCAACCCGGCAACCGGCTCGTGGACATGACCTCACCAGTGGTTAATGCGGAAAGGGAGAAGATCGAGAAGGAGGCGAAGAATGAAGAGGANGCCATGACGGAACGCCGTCGAAATCATTGTGCGGAGATTCTGGAAAAGAAACTGGCGGATGTGCCGGAAATTGAGCGGGAAGAGACTCGTCAGGCCGTGCTTGCCGTGGAAAAGAAGAGGACGCAGCGGCAGAAGGATCTCCTCGAGGCATATCCCATGGTGAAACCGGTGGATTTTATCAGCGGATTGCTGGTCGAGTATGATGGTGCGGCCCACCAGCGTTTCGAGAAGGAAAAGCAGAAGGTTGCCGAGATCCGGGCGAGGAAACCGCCCCTGCGTATGGTGATGGCGACTACTGAACCGGCGGGGGAGGTGCCGGCGAGCAGGATTTTCTTCCGGGGTAATCCCGAGAGCCCGCGAGAAGAGGTGGAGCCGGCGGAAATTACGGTTCTGCAGAGGTCGATGGACAAAGTTGCCGTTCCAACGCACGGGGAAGAAGGCCGGAAGACGACTGGAAGGCGACTGACATACGCCCGGCATCTCACGGCAGGGGGGCATCCACTGACNGCTCGTGTCTTCGTGAATCGGGTCTGGAGCCATCACTTTGGACGGGGTCTGGTTTCCACGCCCGGTGATTTTGGGATCGCCGGACAACCACCCTCCCATCCGGAACTGCTGGACTGGCTTGCCCGTGATTTCATGGAGCACGGCTGGAACCTTAAGCGCCTGCACCGGATGATTCTTCTTTCCCGGACCTACCAGCAGAGTTCGCGGCGGCGGGTGGAGCACGATCGGGTTGATCCTGAAAATATTCTGCTGGGGCGGGCCAACCTGCGCCGCTTGGAAGCAGAAGCGATCCGGGACGCCCTCCTGACGGTGAGCGGAAAGATAGATCTCACCCTNGGTGGGGTCCCCAGTCCGGTTGCAGCCAATGGAGAGGGTAAGGCGGTGCTGGGCGGAAACAAGAATCGGCGCAGTGCCTTCGTGGCGGTAGAGCGTCGCCTGCCTCTCAATATGCTGGAGACCTTCGATCAGCCGGTCATGACGCCAAACTGCAACCATCGGCGCCAGACCACGGTGGCGACCCAGGCGCTCTGGTTCCTCAACGATGCGGAGGTCCTCGAGCATTCGGGTGCCCTGGCCCGGGCCCTGGAGAAAAAATGGGATTCCGGACCTGAGCGGCTGNGCCAGCTTTACCTGAGGCTTTTTGCGGAACTCCCCACGACTCCTGAGCTTGAGCAGTGTGGACAATTCCTTCTGAGCCAGCGGGAGATTTTTATCCAGAACGACCCGGAATGCGATGCGGAGCATCGTGCGCTCGCTTCCCTGTGCCAGGTCCTTTTAGCATCCAACCGGTTTTTGTATGTCGATTGATTCTCAGAATATGGGTCGCCGGAGTTGGCTCGGCCTTTCGTCGTTCAGTCTGGCGGGGGTGGCGGCACCNTGGCTCNTCCAGAAGGATGGGTTGCTGGCTGCGGATGCCAATGCGGCCCTCGAGAAACCGGAACTGGAACCGGTCCTGCACGACCTGCTCCCCAAGCCCCCGCCTCAGGAATCCCAGGCCAAGGCCATGATTTCCATGTGGATGTACGGTGGGCCGAGCCAGATCGACCTCTTTGACCCCAAGCCCGAGCTGGTCAAGCGTCACGGTGAGACCTTCAAGGGTAAGCTCAAGTGGGATAATGCGGCCCAGGCCAGCCGGGAAATCATGGGGCCACTGTGGAAGTTCAACACCTATGGGCAGTGTGGGATGGAGTTGTCGGAGAAACTTCCCTTCCTCGGTTCCATTGCGGATGAGATCACGTTGATCCGCTCGATGCAGACTGGATCCAATAATCACGTGCCCTCCACCCGGTCGATGACCACGGGAAAGCCGGTGAACGGGCGGCCCGTTCTGGGAAGCTGGCTGATTCAGGCCCTGGGCAGTGCCTCGCAGGACCTGCCCGCCTTCGTGGCCCTGACTGATCCTCGGGGGCTCCCCCAGCAGGGCAATGAGAACTGGAGTCAGGGGAAACTTCCCTCCATCTACCAGGGCACGATGGTTCGCTCTTCCGAGCCGCGTATCTTTAACCTGGATTCCCCGAAACACCTGCGGGGCGAGACCCGGACAGCCCAGCTTGAGCTGCTGCATAAGTTCAATCGTGAACATGCGGATCGTCATCCGGGGGAGAACGAGCTGGAAGCACGTCTGGCGAGCTATGGGCTGGCAGCCCGCATGCAGGGAGCCGCCCGGGAGGCTTTTGATATTTCCGGGGAATCGAAAGAGACGAGGCGGATGTACGGGATCGATGAAGAGAAAACCCGGAACTATGGTACGCGCTGCCTGATCGCAAGGCGACTGGTGGAACGGGGTGTGCGCTTCGTGCAGATCTTCGCAGCGGGCCAGAACTGGGATCACCATGGNTCAATCAAGACCTCGCTTCCCGATCGTTGTGCCGAGGTCGACAAGCCAGCGGCTGCGTTGGTCAGGGATCTCCAGCAACGGGGATTGCTGGACAGCACGATTGTGCACTGGGGGGGTGAGATGGGACGGCTTCCTGTGATCCAGTTCCGGAGTGGCACGAGCAACCGGGATGCGGTTGGACGGGATCACAATACCTATGGATTCACGCAGTGGGTAGCAGGGGGTGGATTTCGGAAGGGATATATTCACGGCGAAACCGACGAGTTTTCCCATTATGCGGTGAAGGATGTCGTGCATCATTACGACTGGTTGGCCACTTTGCTTCATCAGTTTGGACTGGATCACCGGGCCCTGACGTTCCGGAGCGGTCCGGGTGAAATCCGGTTGGTAGAGGAAGAACACGCCCGGGTGGTGCGTGAGTTGCTGGCATAGAGGAGGGTTGTTGCGGAGGGCGTCCGNCAGNCCTCATCTACTGGTCGTAGGAGCTTCCCTCGGTTGGGAGGAAACCTTCGGTGTTGGCCAGGTGTTCGGTGAGGGCCAGAGCCCAGTCAGGCCAGGAGTGACCATGATCTTCCCTCAGGGTGCTGCGCAGTTGGGCGAGAATTGTCGCGCGTAGTCCGATCTTGCCCGTATCCTGGCGAGCAAGTTCAAGGAGAATAGGCAACCTGACAAAAGAGGGGCGCAGGTCGGTTTCCTCGTAAATCGAGGTCAGGAGCTGATCACGATCAGGCTCGGAGTAGTCCTCGAGGAGGGTTTCAATTTCGAGGGCAAGCTTCTCATCCGGCAGGGAATGAAGGGTCTCAATAATCGAAGAGATCTGTCTCTGGCCGGAGAACTGCTTGGAAGAGCCGTCCGGCAGGGAGGGAGATGCATTGGGGCGGCGTGTGGGAGTCGCTTTTCTCTCGGTTTCCGGGTTCACTGAGCGTTCTTCGTTCCTTTCGCATCCGGAAAGAAAGAGAAGGACAAATATGAGGAGGGCGAAACAGGAGCGCATGAAAATGAAAGCTGCCCTGGTTGTTACACCAGGGCAGCAGGATTGAACAGGGACTGACCTCCCTTATTTCTTGGAGGGAAGGGCGTTTTCAGGATCCTTGCCGTCGTCTTCGGCGTTGGCGTCATCCTCGTCGTCAGCGTCACCTTCGTCGTTGGCACCGCCTTCGTCGTCAGCGTCACCTTCGTTGTTGGCATCACCTTCGTCGTTGGCATCACCTTCGTCGTTGGCATCACCTTCGTCGTTGGCATCACCATCGTCGTTGGCATCGCCATCGTCGTTGGCATCGCCTTCGTCGTCAGACTCTTCATCAGGGAGGAGCACGCCATAGATGAGGTGGACGATACCGTTGTCTGCATCAAGATCTGATGCGAGAACCCTGATGCCGTCGACCCGAACGATGCGGTAACGGCTGCGCCACCACCAGAACCGGAGCCGCTGGGAAGTGATTTCAAGATCAGTTCCGAGCAATGTTGTGGCAGAGCCCTCCTCGACGAGGTCTGCAGCAGTTTGGGCGCCACCGGAGACATGGTGCAGGAGAATATCCTTCAGGGCCCCCTCCGGCGTTTCGAGCAGGGAGTCGAGGGTTCCTTCCGGCAGGGCTGCAAAGGCCCGGTTGACCGGGGCAAAGACGGTCAGCTCTGCGTCCGGATCAGCTAGCGCGGATGTCAACTGGGCGGCATCGACAGCAGCGAGAAGGGTGCTCAGGTAGGGCTTACTCGCGACCAGGTCTGCCACAGTGAAGGATTCGCGGGCGATCACGCTTCCGACGACATGGATTATTCCGTTCTGGGCCTTCAGATCAGCTTCAACGACGGGTGATCCATTGATCGTAACCCCTTCGTCATCAATACTCACGTTGAGGCGGTCGCCGGAGAGACTGAAGAGGACCTGTCCGTCAGAGAGTTTCTCCGCATCAAGGCGCCCAGGCACTACGTGGAGGCTGAGAACGTCTGCCAGTGCCCCGGTGGGGTCGGCCAGAAGCGCATCCAGAGTTCCCTTTGGAAGAGCTCCGAATGCTGCGTTGTTCGGAGCAAAAATAGTGAAGGCGGGCCATTTCCTGGTGCTGTCGAAGGTGGAGGCAAGGTCAGCCGCATTGAGGGCGGTNACGAAGGTACTGAGATCCTCACGGGCGGCAGCCACGTCTACGAGGGACTGGGGCTCCGGTGGGAGAAGGACTCCTCCAACGACGTGGATGATGCCGTTGCTGGCTTCGATATCAACCTGCTCAAGTGCTTCTCCACCGACGGAAAAGCCTGTAGCTGCATCCGCATTCTCGGCGAGCGGAAGAGTCAGGCCGAGGACTGTTTTGACGGTTCCGGCCTCAACGAGAGAGGTGCTGTCCTGAGACCCCCGGACGAGGTGGTTTTTCAGGATCTTGCGGAGGAGTCTGCGATCGTTCTGGACGGCTTCGAGGGTTTCCTCCCCAAGAGCCTCGAATGCGGCATTGGTAGGAGCAAAGACCGTGAGGTCAAGATGGCTGCTACCGAGAATTCTCGCGAAACCGGCTTCTTCGACAAGAGAGGCGAGGATTGAGAAATCTGGATTGCCAGCGGCGATTTCAAGCAGGGAGGGAACCCGCTGGAAGTCGGGATCAAGAACTTGGTTGATTGCGTGAATCACCCCGTTGTCCGCCCGAAGGTTGGAGCGGGTGATGACGGCCTCATCAATCCGAACAGTACGATACCATCTCCAGAAAAAGCTTTTGACCTCCACATTAACGCTGTTTTCAGGAAGGAGAGTTTCGAGAGGGCCGGATTCGAAATCACGAAATGAGATTCTCTCGGGAATCACGTGGTAGGTAAGGACATTGGTGAGAGCGTCCTTGTCTGCGAGGAGAGCAGCGAGGGCATCTTCAGGAATTGCAGCAAAAGCCTCGTTGGTAGGTGCCAGAATCGTGATGTCCTCTGCTGACGCGAGGGTATCGGCCAGGCCAGCTTCAGTCACGGCGGTGACGAGGGTGGAGAACTCCGGCCTGTCAGCCAGTTTCTCGACTAGGTTTTCGGCAGTTGCACTCAGGGAGAGGCCGAGGGCAAATACCGCGCCGGTGATCACACCGGGGCGGAGATTGAGAATATGCTTCATCGTACGTGGGGTGTTGTGGGTCCTTTTGAGTCGNTTTTTTGTATGCCGGGCCGTCATGAAACCGGAATACGCGGAAATTACGTTGTAATTACCAAAATGCAAATGCCGGCCCTGAATGTTTTTGCGTGGGGACCAGGGCTCCCGGTTCTTCTATTTGGGGAAGTTTAGAGGAGCATAAACCTGTTCTATCGCATTAATAATACGTTTGTTAGGAAGATGGCGGCATTTTCCCGGGACGGATTCGCTCGAAGGATCCCTTACCGGGTTGGAGTATATCTGTGCGCGGAAGACAGGGATTGCAGGAACGCTGGAGGTGGAGGACAGCAATCCTGCCCACCGTGAGTGGTGTTTTAACCGGAACTGNAACCCTTGATCAGCGATCCTTCACAGATACAAAAATCCGGAGTATTTCAGGGGGGTAATGCCCCGGTTGACTCACGCTGAAATCCTTGAACTAAAACGGTGGAACACCCCAACGATCTATAACGGATGGGAGCAGATTACATCGTGTGATCCNGCTTCCGGGGGATTTAATCTGGAGGAGTGCCATGATTTCATGCCTCAGATGGGTCCCATGGCGGGCTATGCAGTCACGCTCAGGATTGAACCCAGTGTAAAGGCGCACAAGGAAGTCGAAGGCGCCTGGGCAGATTACCGNGCCCACATGGCCTCCCTGCCGGGGCCGAAAATCGTGGTGGTTGAGGATCTCGATAAGCCCCGGGTCATTGGTTCTTTCTGGGGTGAGGTAAATAGCAATACGCACCGCGCTCTGGGGTGCGTAGGAACGATTACGGATGGCGCGATCCGTGATCTGGACGAAATGAACGATGCTGGTTTCAAGGCATTAGCCAGGAGGCTTTGTGTCGGGCATGCCCACGTTGTACCGGTGGAGTGGGATATCCCGGTGCGGGTGTTTGGAACGGAGGTAGAGCCANGGCAGTTGATTCATGCCGATCAGCACGGGTTTATGGCTATCCCGGAGAAAGAGCAGGAGCATTTGCTGGAGGCAGCACGTTTCATGGACGCTAACGAGTGCCAGACCGTGATAGCGGCCGCCCGTGAGGTCCAGGGGATGGNAACCGCTGAGATTCTCAAGCAGGTCAATGAGGCGGGAGAGGAATTCTCCCGCCGGGCAAGGGAGAAGTATGGGGGTGGGGGTGAATGGTAAGTCCGGGAGAATGCCCTACAAGGATCGTGTGATCGGGTTAAGTGGGCTTGGCGCTTGAAAAGCANCCTCAGNCNGGGTNCAATTANGAGNCAGATCATGAGNCTACCCATCACNGTCNTAGTGTTNCTGCTCNNCGGATTNGTCCTGNTGCCGGNNCAGGCNNAAGANTTGACGTCNGANNAGNTNGAGTTCTTCGAGAAGAAGATTCGTCCTGTNCTGGCTGAGANCTGNTACGAATGCCANAACAGCATCGANAAGAAAAAGGGNGATCTGGCCNTGGACTGGAGNGAGCCNCTGGTCGAGTCCGGAGTGATCNTNCCGGGAAANCCGGANGAGAGNGCCCTGATCAAGGCNATCAGGCATGANGAGGATTACGAGCCGATGCCCGACAAGAGCCCCAAGCTTGCCAAACTCATCATCAAGAATTTCGAGGACTGGATCCGCATGGGTGCACCCGACCCCCGGGGAAGCAAGCCGACCAGGGAAGAACTGGCGAGTCAGGTGGATTGGGAAGCGGTGCGGGACAAGAGGTCTGAGTGGTGGTCGTTCCAGCCTGTTATCAGGAAAAATCCTCCGCAGGCAAATGCAGCTGAATGGAACAAGACGGAGATTGACCGATTCATACACGCTGGGCTGCAGGATAATGGCCTCGAACCGCAGGTGATCGCTGACCCGGGAACCCTGGTGCGGCGTCTGCACCTGATCCTGACGGGACTTCCTCCCAAACCGGCGGAGGTGGAGGCCTTCGTGAAGAATCCCAGTGAGGAAGCCTACGAGGCTCTGGTCGATCGGTTGCTGGCCTCCGGGGCCTATGGAGAACGCTGGGGGCGCTATTGGCTTGACTGGTTTCGCTATGCGGAGTCCTACGGAAGTGAGGGAGACCCGAATGTTCCCTACGCCGGGCGCTACCGGGATTATGTGATCAGGGCTCTGAATCAGGATGTGCCCTATAACCAGCTTCTGCGCGAAGCAGTGGCTGGTGATCTACTGGAGAAGCCCCGGGTCAACGAGGAGGAGGGACTCAATGAGAGTGCGATCGGCCCAGCTCATTTCCGAATGGTTCCGCATGGCTTCGGGGTTACGGATGCCTATGACGAGCAGATCACCTTTACCGATAACGCAGTTGATGTGCTGACCAAGGCCACCATGGGCCTGACTGTATCGTGCGCGCGTTGCCATAACCACAAGTTCGATCCGATCAGCCAGAAGGATTACTATAAGTTTTATGGGATGGTCGTCAGTAGTCGGCCGGCTATCGTCAACGTGGATTCTCCGAAATTGAAGGATCTGCACCGGAAGGAGCTTCTTGCCCTCAAGGGGCGGATCCGCGCTTCCCTTGCTTCATACTGGACGGAGCAGGTTGATTCAGCGCTGGAGAGGCTATGGGGTGACAAGCTGGATAAGATTCCGGACACCGATCCCCTGGCGGGTTGGGCAAGGTTGCGGGATCGCAAACCAGAAGAGCTGGCCGGGGAGCTGGCAGCCATGCGTAAACGATATGAGGAAGGAATAGCTCATAATGAACAGGTAAAGAGCAAGGCCACATTCTACGCGGATCTCCGGGAGCAGGCTGGCTATGACCAGTGGTTCAGAAGCGGTAATGGCCTTGGTGCCACGGTCAGTCCCTCCGGTTCATTTGTGGTGGCTCCGGAAGGAGGGCGAGCCCTGAAGGCAATCTACCCCGCCGGAGTCTATTCTCACATGCTCTCCGACAAGCACAGTGCGACCCTGAGCTCTGTTTTCCATCTCGCCAGGGGAGGGCGCAATTCCATCCGGGCGATGGGGGAGGGATCGATTGCCCGTTTTACCCTGCGAAGCTATCCTCTTTCGCATGGGGGGCTGCATCCTACTCCGGGGCTACGTCCCCAGATGAGTTGGGTTAACCTGAACAAGTACAAATACTGGAACGGGGAAAAGGGCTATTATCATGTCAACACCTCGTCGGATTCCACCTTCAGGAATGGAGGAAATTCACGGTCGTGGTTCGGGGTTTTCGAAGTGTATG
Source organism: Roseibacillus sp. (assembly GCA_002709395.1). GTDB lineage: Bacteria > Verrucomicrobiota > Verrucomicrobiia > Verrucomicrobiales > Akkermansiaceae > Roseibacillus_B. The sequence continues at coordinate 19,402 of PAQU01000010.1, forward strand.
CGGGAGACGAGGCGATGCGGGAACTGGGTGCGCCGATGGTTGCGCTGCCCGGAGACCTGACTTCGATCAAAGACCGTCAGTCACTTGAAGGTTTTTACCGCCGGTCACTTGTGGATGCACTTAGTGGTTGGCGGGATCTGAACATGAATGATGCCCAGGCCCTCCTGCTGAACTCAATGGTGAGTCGCGGGTTCCTGCCAAGTGAAGTGGCGGGCCTTCCGGAGAACCTTAAATCCCTGGTGGAGCAGTATCGCAGTCTGGAAGCGGAAATCCGGAATCCGGCCCGGGTGCCTGGAGTGATGGATGGAGAACCTTGGGATCAACCCCTTCTGGACCGGGGCGATTATAAGAAAGAGGGAGATCCCGTAGAGCGCGGCTTTCTGGAAGTGTTCGGGGGACGGACGTATACAAAGACCGGGAGTGGGCGCAGGGAATTGGCGGAGGATATTGTGGGAAAGAATAACACCCTGACCACCCGGGTCATTGTGAACAGGCTCTGGCATCATGTCTTTGGAAGGGGGCTGGTTGCGTCAGCGGACAATTTTGGACGACTGGGGAGCAAACCCACTCACCCCGGCCTCCTCGACTATCTGGCCTCGGATTTTCGTGAGAATG
>PAQU01000011.1 GCA_002709395.1 Roseibacillus sp.
CCACCGGGAGGGAGAATTTGACCGGAATTCGTGGCAGATCGGTAAGGAAAGCCCGGATCCCCCGGGATCTTGAAAATCAGGAGACCTTCACGAAGTAAGAGCCCGGGAGCTGTCTGGCGAGGCTTCTCATTTCAAGCCGAAGAAGGGTAGAGGCGACTGTCGAGGCCGGAAGTCCTGATTCCTCGATGATCTGGTCCATGCTCCGCTCTTCCCCGCTCAGTTGGGCCATGATCCTGCTTTCTTCCGCGCTGAGGGTTACCTCGCGGTTGTCCGGGGATTCGTGCAGGGTGGCTGGGGTCCGGGCCTCTGGAGGAGCGGGGGAGAGTTCATCCAGGATCTGGGATCCGCAGGTGACGAGGATGGCTCCGCTACGGATGAGCTCGTTGCACCCTTCTGAGCCCGGACGGTCGATTCCCCCGGGGATGGCAAAGACATGTTTACCGTATTCCCCGGCCATGTTGGCAGTGATGAGTGCTCCTGAACGGGAAGGGCATTCCACCACCAGTAACCCCTCACACCACCCTGCCACGATCCGATTGCGCTGGGGGAAGGTGTGCTGGCTGGGCGCTGTGTTGATTGGAAATTCCGAGACTACCGCACCGTGTCCCTCGGCAATACGTTCGGCGAGAGCCATGTTCTCGGGAGGATAGAGTTGCCCGAGCCCGGAACCCAGGACCGCGATGGTTCGCCCTTCGGCAGCAAGAGCTCCCTCGTGGGCCGCGGTGTCGATTCCGCGGGCCAGCCCGGAGATGATCGTGAATCCCACATGGGCAAGCTGGAACGAAAATTTCCGGGCGCAGGTCCGTCCGTAGTGAGTCGTCCTGCGTGACCCTACGATTCCGAGGGCCCTGGAGTCACGTTCCTGAACTTCACCCCAGACATAGAGGAGGAGGGGTGAGTCCGGCAGGTGGTCGAAGGCGGGGGGCCAGGCCGGATGTCCGGGCGTGAGGAGCGAGAGGCCTCGGGAACGAATCGCGGAAAGCTCTCCCTGAAGGTCGACATGATCTTCCCATGAGTGGATGATTCCAGCGGACTCGCGGCCAATTCCCCGGACTGCAGTGAGTTGCCCTTTACGGGCCCGCAGCACCCCTTCCGCATCCCCGAAGTGAGCGAGAAGGCGGCGGATCCGGACCGGACCCAGACCGGGGAGTAGATTGAGCGCCAGAAGGCTTTCTTGCAGAGTCATGGTCCGGGTTTGAGGTCACATGCCGGGATCGGCCACTGACACCGTCGGGCAATATGGGGAATATTCCAGAGGTTATTCCGGAAAGAGGGGATTCTGGGGGATTGCGGATGCCTTTCCCGGCATTTTCCGTTGCCGCGGGGATGGACCTGCCATGGGGAGATGGACTCTGCGGGATTGACAGGAAGTAGCAGGGGTGAGAGCAGACGGGAATGAAATGGTTCCAGTTAGTCGCGGTGGTATCGTTCCTCATGGCTTGTGCCTCTGCAGAAGAGGCAAAACTGAGGAAGATCCCGGACAAGCTGGTGGTCCTGACTTTTGATGACTGTAACAAGTCGGACCGGTCCTTTGTGGCCGAGGAACTGAAGAAGCATGGGTTCGGGGCGACCTTCTACGTAACTGAGGGGCTGGGATTCCTGCAGAACAAGAATCATTACGTGACCTGGGACGAGATCGTGGAACTGCACGAGATGGGTTTTGAGATCGGTAATCACACGAGGTCTCATCCCCATATGCCGCGACTTTCAAAGGAACAGATGCGGGGAGAATTGCTTCATATCGAGAAGCGATGCAGCGAGCACAAGATACCCCGGCCGGTGACTTTCTGTTACCCGGGATTCGGGCATAGCCCCAAATGTGTCGAGGTGCTGGGAGAGATGAAGTATCTGTTTGCCCGACGGGGAGTGGGACCTGAATTCAAGGATGGGGGGAAAGGTGGCCGCGGTCCTGCATACGACCCCCGGGAAGATCATCCTCTGCTGGTGCCGACCACGGGTTACGCAGGACCCGACTGGAAATTCGAAGACCTGGTATGGGCTGTGAAGCAGGCGCGTGATGGCAGGATAGCCGTTCTCTGTTATCATGGAGTGCCGGCTCTTGATCATCCGTGGGTGAACTGTGATCCCGCTGACTTCAGGAAGCACATGAACTACCTCAGGAAGGAGGGTTGCACCGTGATCGCGATGCGCGACCTTGCCCGGTATGTTGATCCTGCACGGGGACCGGAGGACCCCTATGCTCCGCTCAGGAAGCGGGTCACGGACAGGAAGTAATCAGCCTTCTGCTGCTATCGACTCCCGGGGTTTCCGGGCTCCAGCCGGACTGGCGGAGGAGAGGGAGGATCGAGGATGTTGAGCAGTGCGACGACAGCCTTGGTTTCCGGAAGGCCTGAGTAGTCCTCTTTCATTTTCCTCAGGAGGAGGATGGCCGTTTCCTTGTTACCAGCAGTGCGGTAGACGTCCATGATGTGGAGGTCCTGCCGCAGTCGGTCGCTCCTGTTCTGAAACTTGTCCCGGGCTGCGACAAAGAAGGCCGCGGCCTGTTCCTCCTCCTGGTTTTCCCGGGCGAGCAGGCCAAGGGCCTCGAAGACTGTTCCGCTGTTGGCCTTGTTTGCAAAAGTACGCAGCTTGGGAACCAGTTTCCCGGGGTCATCTCCCCACTGGTTCTGGGCATGTCGAAGAGCCTTGTAGTCACGATCTGCTCGTTCGTTGAGGTCGACCCTGAGATCTGTCTGGAACGGGCGGTAGAGAGGATCTCCCAGGAGGACGGCTTGCCACGAGAGAGCTGGAAGTGCCATGAGTGATGCCTCACCGATGGTATAGCCCTGCAGGAGGCGGTGATGGAGGACGTCGAGGTGGTGGGTAAGGGCGAGGAAAGGTTCGTAAACGTTACCCACCGTAGCAGTGGCGCCATGAGCAAGGATGGGGCCGCACCAGCGCCGGTCAGGGTTCCGGAGTTCGAAAGCGCTGTAGGAATGGAGATGGATGGCAACTGCCCCTCGTTTGAACTGGAAGTCCTCGTTCAGCAGGGGCCCATTACGGTGGTGCGAATACCAGCCGAAATAGAGGGCCGCATCATTCATCGGGTAGTTGGTGACATAGGTATCGGGGTGTCGATCGATAACGGTGGAGAGGCCGACCTTCCGGTTCATTGAGGCGATTTTCTCAAGCCACTGGTCTCCCACTTCGTAACCTTTTCCCTTTCGCGCCAGATCGAGGTAGGTCATTCCCCAGAGTCCTCGTTCCTCGACGGCCCTGGCATCGTCGATCATGCGGATACAGATTTCAGTGGATGGTGCATCGACCCTGCCTACGACCAGGAAGTTGGCCTTTGGCAAGTTCATGATGGCGACGTTCTGACCAAAGTAGGGATTGGTGACCTGTCCGGCGATGTCGTAGCCTTCGATCCCGAGGAGGCAGAGCTCGGAATCGACGGAGGCCTCATCGCCTCTGGGATTGGGAGCAAAGGGTCGCTTTTTCAGCTGGTTCGGTGGAATGGTCCCGGGAGTCCGGGCGATCTTGGAGGGGACACCCCGCACGGTGACGAGGATCCGCCGATCAATGGAGACTGGTTGGCGAAGGCCGTTTGCCCCATTCCCTCGTTCCCACCACTTGCGGGTGTCATAGATCCTGCGGAGAGGATCACGGATCTGTTGTTCGAATTGCTGGCGGGAGATTTCCTCGGAGGCGGGCATGGGCAGGCCCACCAGATTATTCCCGGGGATGGAGCGCGCCTTCGCATAGTGCTGGGCCAGAGATTTCGAGTCAGCTTGCTTGCTGTTGTAGAGAACCACAACAGATTCGGCAGGGATGGCTGCTGGTCGGGCCGGGGCCGGGGAAGCGGCCAGAAGAGTCAGCAGGAGGCAGGAGGCGAGGCCGGGAGAGACATGCATCATGGATCGATAGGGCTGACGATAGCGCACGGTTCGCTACTCTCAAACTCCAACTTGAGCCCATCATGGGCAACTGAAACAGTATCCGGGAGTTTCAGTTCGGTGCCTGCATTGCGGTAATCGATTTCGTGGGCGAGGTGAGTGAGGAGGGCCCGGGCAGGTTGAATCCGGGCAATGACGGAAAGGGATTCTTCGACATTCATATGGGTGGGATGCGGGCTTGGCCGCAGGGCATCGATGACAAGGACCTCAAGGTTATCGAGAAGGGAGAAGCTCGCGGGAGGGATCTCCTTCACGTCGCTCAGGTAAGCGAGGGAGTGCCCGGTAGGGAGGTCGAAGCGAAAGCCAAAGGTTTCAACTGACGCGTGTATCACCGGGACCGGGGTGATGACCATATCTCCGATGCTAAATGGTCCGCTGATGAGATGCCGGGCAGGCCTGACATAATTGCGGGAGGTGTTTGACATGGCCCAGGGAAACATCTGTTCAAGGACCGCCATTGTTTCCGGGCCTGCATGAATGGGAAGGGGGTCCTCCCGATGCCAGCAGAAGGCCCGCAGTTCGTCGAATCCTGCCACGTGATCCAGATGAGAGTGGGTATAGAGGACGGCATCAATAGTGTGGAGGTCCTCACGAAGGGCCTGCTCGCGAAGGTCGGGTCCGCTGTCGATGAGAATAGATGCTCCGGGGCTTTGCAGGTGAAGGGAAGATCGTGTGCGCCGGTTGCCGGGATGATCCGAACTGCAGACGGGGCAGGAGCAGCCAATGACCGGAACGCCCACCGAGGTGCCGGTGCCAAGAAGAGTAGCAGTGGCGGTCAGGTTGTTCACGGCAGGGAGCGTGGTCGGTGAATCGGGATGGAAGGCATTATCAGACGAAGATGGGAAACTTGCTACCGGGAAAATTAACGAGCGTTTCAGGACCCATCACCATGAACTGCGCGGGAACAGCGGTTTTGAGGGTCTTAATCCGGCGCTGGAAGCCCTCCGGGCCATGGTTTTTCACATGGTTGGAGGGTGGCGGTTGAATCGTGGTGAGATGATTGCATAATCGGGGTCACGAAAAAGAGCGGATGCTGAGCCTTCTTAAAATCCGGAACCTGGCCCTCGTTGAGCGGCTTGACTGGGAAATTGGCTCCGGGTTGGTGGGGGTGACGGGTGAAACAGGAGCTGGAAAATCCGTAATCGTGGGTGCGCTCAAGCTCATCCTCGGAGAACGGGCGGACAAGGGTCTCATCAGGACTGGGGAAGATGTCTGCCAGGTGGAGGCGGTTTTCGAATTGCCAGATGCCGGAGCGGTAAACCGGATGCTGGCAGAGATGGGCCTGGAGTGTTGTGAAGATGGGCAGCTTCTCATCAAGCGGGTGGTAGGGGTGTCCTCCAACCGGCAGTTCGTGAACAACTCGCCAGCTACCCTGGGAGTACTCAAGTTACTGGGACGGAATCTTGTCGACCTTCATGGCCCCCATGACCACCAGTCGCTGCTTTCCGTGGAGCGTCAGCTTGTGATGCTGGATGCTTATGCAGGCGCGGAGGAAGATGATCTTCACTACCAGACTTGCTGGGCAGCATGGCGGGAGGCGGACAACCGCTGGCGGGAGTTGCGTGATGCAGAGGAGGCCGGGGAGCAGGAGCTTGAATTACTGAGACACCAGGTGGAGGAAATTGAGTCTGCTGCGATTGATCCGGAAAGCGAAGGCGAGTTGCAGGAGCGATACCAGAGGGCTTCGAACAGTGCCAAGTTGGTCGGAGTGACCGGAGAGGCCCTGAGGGTTGTTACCGGTGAAGATAATGGAGTGCTGGACCGGATTCGGGAATTGCAGCGTCTCGTTGGAGAAATTGAGAAGCATGATCCTGCTGCCCGGGAGTGGACTTCCGGTCTGGGAACGGCGGTGGTTGAGATGGAGGATTTATCACGCGAACTGGAACGTTATCTGGGGGAAATCGATCTTGATCCGGAACAGGCAGCTTCTCTTGAGGAGCGGGTTGACCAGCTTGAAAGTCTTAAAAGAAAATATGGCCCAACTCTCGCGGATGTGGTGGAAAGCGGGGCCCGGGCTGCTCAGCGACTGGGAGCGGTGGAGAACCGGGGGGAACTGCTGGAGAAACTGGAGATTGCTGCACGGTCGGCTCGCGAGGCCCTGATGGAAGCGGGAGCGGCGGTTAGTGAGAAGAGGCGGAAGTCAGCCCCCAAGCTCGCCCGGGAGATTCGCCGGCATCTTGCGGAACTGGGATTCAGGCAGGCAGCTTTCGAGGTGAACCTGGAATCGCAGGCCGAGCCATCCTCAACCGGCCTGGAGAGCGTGGAATTCTCTTTCGGGCCCAATCCGGGTGAGCCTCTCAAGCCGCTGCGTCAGATTGCCTCAAGTGGAGAAGTTTCCCGGGTGATGCTCTCGATCAAGAGCGCCCTTGCCCGGCAGGACCGCACTCCGCTGATGGTGTTTGATGAAATTGATGCCAACGTGGGTGGTGAAATTGCGCGGGCGGTCGGCGAAAAGATGGCAATTCTCGGCGGCGCTCATCAGGTGGTCGCCATTACCCACTTTCCGCAGGTGGCGGCCCTGGCATCCCAGCACTTTCTGGTTGAGAAGACCGTGGAAGGGGGGCGGACGATTTCCTCGCTGCAGCAGGTGGATGGTGAAGCACGTGTGGAAGAACTGATGCGGATGCTGGGCGGGCAGAGCGAAGAAGCCAGATCCATGGCGAGAAGCCTGTTGAGCGCCGGGTAGCAGGGAATACTTGCTCAATTCCATAATGAAGTATTCCCGCTCAGTTGAGGGCGGTTCTATCCGGTTTGACTGCCGGGTAGAACAAGGATTGGAGGAACCCGGCGCTCAGGAGTTTGATACGAATACAGGACTCCTACGACCCTTGATCACATCGATGATGTAAGGCACAACCATGGAGATATTCTTCTGTTGGTCGAAATCCGGAACGAGAGGCTTGTAACGTTCGTATACAATGCCGTCAGGGATCTGATTCAGGAAATGACCAGTGGCCTTTTGAAGGAGGTCATGAGAAACCTGATGAGAAACAAGTTCGCCGTATGATAAGTCAGGATGATAGGGGAATACCCCGGGGAATGAAGCATACCATGGGTACCCGAAGGCGACTACGTTTCTGCCCCGGCAGATGGCTTCCCACCCTGCGGTTCCCGTGACAGTTGCCACAAACCTCGAGTTGTCGGTCAGTTGGTAAGTGCATGTCATGGAGGGTACTATTTGTACGGAAGGAATGCGGTTCAGGCGGTGAAAGAACAGGGGGTCCCGCATGAAATGCCGTTGCTTGGGGTTTTCCTTAACGTAGATGGCACAGTTGTCGGGGAGGAGCATCGAGAGGTGTTCGATTGCCAGCGCCTGGTCCATGTAGATTCCTCCCATCGCGGAAGTTGTTGCCTCTGGTTGCAGGTGAAGTGGAAAATAGACGTAATCTCGTTCGAGATTTACCGGTTGATTCTCGAATTCGGCAAGGGTTTCAAAATAATCGAGCTGATTTACGTGGAAGAAATCCGCGAATGGATCACGGAATCGTGGGAATGAGGATTTCACGGAGCAGGCACGACGAAACAGGGACCACAGCGCGGCGGGCCTGCGAAGAAGGGCGGGTTCCCTGGTCAGGATATAGGTGAGGACCAGAAGGAGGTCCTTCGGGTTGAGCAGGCCTTTCCTGAGAGAAGTTGGAGTAACCTTGTCCATGTAGAAAAGATCGGGACTCTCTTCCCGTTCAATGGGATAAATTTCCACATTGTCGGGGATATCAGTCAGGTCGATTTTTCCGCAGGTCTCGACCTCACTGCATGAGACGAACTTGTTTGGAAAGATCGTCTGCATCAGGACGAGGGTTGGGATTCCCATCAGTTTCGCAACCTGGTAGCACAGGGTATCAAAACCGAGGTGGGGGGCATTGAAGAAGAGAACCACGTTGATGCCATGGTCTTTAATCCTGCGGGCAAAAATATCCGCCATCAGGTGATAGTAATTAATGTATTCGTGCAGTGTCTCCAGGCGGTGCGGACGGTAATGATATTGAGATTCTCTTCGGTGGAGGTGGTCTGCGAATTGAAAGAGAAACCGGTAGAACTGCTCCATCCTGTCAGGGGATATGGATTGAGCGAGGGTGCCTGAGTAGCGGTCATGATCCGTTAATTCGCCCATCTTTCCGGCCATGGACCGTGTCCTTGTGATAGTCGCCATATGGTAATCCTGTGCCTTCCGTCCAAAGGAGAGGACATGTTCGACCTCGTCAGATTGCTTCAGGGCCTCGGTGATGGAGGCAGCCCCGGGACCCGTTCCGCACGACAGGATTCGAGGTAGAGATGAAGTTTCGATCATGATGCTTTTTGCTGGCTTGTAATCAGCAGCTACAGCGTTCCCGGGTTGCGTGTTATTTCCCCGGGACATTTCACCATACCCGGGGCCTCTTGTAGAGTCAGATTGGAGGGGTTGGAGCGGATTTCAGAACTTCCCCCGACAAAGTCCGGGTGATTGAATCATCCTGATCCCGTAGACAGGGCGGCCGGTTGTTCGGGCTGGAGGACAGGAGGAGCCCGGATTAATCCGGTGATGGACTACGGCTGTAGTTTTTTGCGGGCGCGTCTGTTCTGGATGAAGAAGAGGATAAGCAGAGCAGGGAGGAGGATGACCTAGAGGGAGCGAGGCCGGGGCAGGTCACCTGCGGCGGTCAGGTGCATGGGTTTCTCGACGTGATTCTTCAGGAGAAAGGTCCATTCCAGTTGGTGTCCGCTTTCTGACCGGGAGGTGGCGTTGGATTCCTGGGCCGGGACGGGCAGGTTCAGGGTATAGCGGAACGAGGATTTTCCGAGGAGGGCGGGGATTTTCAGAATGGGCTTTGCAGCCGGACTTGATTTGAGGAGCCAGTTGATGTCGACCTTTCGGTTATAGGAGATTTCGCGCCGGGAGATTTTCAGGTCCGTTTGCCCGAAGAGGACCTCGGCCTTGACCCGTTTGTCGGGCTTTTGAGGGTCCCGTAACTGGCGCTGGGGAAAGGAGGCAAGCTTGCGGAGGTCGTCAAAGGTGCCCGAGAATTGAATGGTTACACCGCCAGGCCGGGCCTGGTGCTCTATGCTTGTGAGTTCAAAATGAGGGTCCCTGGCGGCGGCTTCCTTCAGGATCCTGACCAGTTCATTGGGTTTGCCGATCTTCTGGGCTACCGCGTTGGGCATCTTGTAGGTCGCTTCAATCCGCCCTGAGCCATCAGTTTGCAGCCAGATTTCTTCCTCCCCCTCGATACAACTCACCAGCAGCAAGGCAAGAAGGGAGGCAAGCAGGGCGGAGAGACGGTTAAGCACGCGAGGACTATAGTCGGCTATTAACGATTGTCAGTCGTGAGATCACGGCAAACAACGAGCAGTGAGCACTATAAGGCTGGTTGCCGGGAAACAGGATCCTGCTCTAGAGCTTCATTCCTCTTTTCCGCCGCTTATTGCTTTGTTCGGTGCGCTCGGCTTTTCCGACGAACCGGTCAAGCAGAGCGGGTAGAAAAACAAGGTCACCCACGAGAGCCGCGATCATGGCGGAACATGCCAATGCGCCGAAGAAGGCAATCCCAGGCATCGAGCTGGTCATCGCGGCAAGAAAAGCGCTGGAAACGACGGCGGTAGTGATCAGGAGAGCCAGACCGACGGTTTCAAAGGAGCGCATGAGCGCAAGACGGACATCTGCGCCTTCCCTGCGTTCGCGGAGGAAGCGGATGAGGAAATGGATGGTGTCATCTACCGCGATGCCAAGGCAGATGCTGAAGGTGAGGACGCTGCTGATCTGGAGTGGCTTGTCCAGGTGATAAAGAAGTCCGGCATTGAAAAGAAGGGGGAAGGCATTGGGGATGATGCTTAGAAGTCCGAGGGTCAGCGATCGCAGGGCGATGGTTAGGACCAGGAAGACTGTGATCGAGGCGAAGGACAGGCTCCGGACAAGATCCCGGATGACATTGGACATATTCTCGGCGGCAATTACTGCGGAACCTGTGACATGGAGAGAGAATTCCGGGTAGCGTGCCTGGAGGCTGGCGAGATCCTTCTGGAGTTGACGCAGGGCGGGACGTGTAGCGGCAACGCCGGTGTTGGGGAGTCTAAGGGTGATGATGGTCCGGCGAAGGTCTGTTCGCAGGAGCCTTTGGGAGACTTCCCAGGGAATGAGGGAGGTTGCCTGCTCGAGAGCCGGAGGGGGTAGAGAGCGGATGTTCTCAGGAAGGAAATTGAGAATTGAAAGGGACGGACCGAAGGTGGGATTTGCCTCGATGAGGGTTTCCAGTTCATCGAGAAGTTTCAGCATCTGGGGACTGCCAAGGGAGGTGGATCGATCCCAGGTCACGATAATGGGAACCCGCATGATGCCGCCGAATTCCTGGTCCGCCCGGTTCATGGCACGCGTGACTTCGGAGTCTGAGGGCAGGGTTTCGGTCCAGACAATATCGGACTTCAGCTGGGTGGCACTCCAGACCAGGATCGCAGTGAGCCCCAGCGCAAGCAAGGTCAGCGGCAGGGAAAGGGCGGTGGTGAGTCGGGCGAGTGCCGCAAGCAAGCCTTGTGGCTGATCTTTGCGAGGGCGCTTTTCAGGAGGCCTTCGAGCAGGCCTGTTCATGGTGGAAGCGAGGAGGGGGACCACGGTGAGATTGGAAAGCAGACCGAGGACAGATCCTGCTGCGGTGGCCAGTCCGAAGCGTTGCACGCTGTCGGTTTCCGCCATGATGAGGGAGGCGAATCCGATGGTGGTGGTGAGAGAGGTGAGCATGCAGGCCATGCCGAGGTGCGCGACTGCGTTGCGTGAGGCCTCGGGGGCACTTTGGCCCAGGCGGCGGGATCGCCGGATATCGATCATGAGGTGGACGGAATTGGCGAAGGCGACAACGAAGACAATGGCAGGCAAGGGAGTGCTGATTCCCTCGATGTTCATTCCGAGCCAGCCCATCAACCCGAGAGTCCAGAATACGGCAAGACCAGGCCCTGCCGAGACGATGAGAGTAGTTGCAGGACTCCGGAAAAGAACGAAGGCAACCAACATGGCAATGAGGGCCCCAAGGGCGGTGATCTGGAAAAACTCGTTGCGGACTCCCGAAAGGGTTTCCACCCTGACGGCTACACTGCCAGCGAAACTGGCCCCGAAGGGCAGACCTTCGAACCACCTGTTCTTCAGTAGCTGGAGTTCCTCGTATATGGGACGGATCTTGCTGATTGTCTGGGGTCCGTCCTCAACGAGTTCAAGCGTGACAAGGATTGTTGCTCCACTGGCAGATACGAGATGGCCGGTGGCAAATGGGTGATCGAGGGCGACGGATTTTGCTTCCTCAAAGAGAACGGGGTCAGCTTCTGGTGGAGGAAGGAGGGTGCTGTTGCCAGGTCCGGGAACATCCAGGATGCTGAGAACCGAGACCACGCTCGAGGACTTTCGAGCCTCATTGACGAATCCACGCAGGGCCCTTGAGAACTCGGGAGTGAAAAGATTGCCGTGGAGAACCAGGATGATGTTGTTGTCGTCGGCACCAAACTGTTCGAAATACTCTTCAAGCAGGGCGAAATCCTCATCGCTTTGCTTGAAGATCTCCCGCGGTTCGTCATCGAAGCGTAGTTTCGTGAGGCCTGTCAGCGCCACGATGGAGAGAAGTCCTGCAAGGATTGCAAAGGCTTTCCAGTGCCCCAGCAGGCAACGACCGTACCATTCCAAAAAATGGAAGCGGTGCGATTTTTCTTCAGGTCTGGCTTCTTCTTCCTTCAACCGGTGGGCTGATTTGAACCCAGCTCTGCGAATCTGTCGACCGTTGACTCAGGTTGCAGGTGCAATGCGTTGTAATAGAATGGAAAAGAGAAAGCAGGAGAGGGGAATGAAGGCCAGGCAGAGAGGAGCGGAATCGAGGGCGTGCCAGCCCGTGTGGATGATGGGGGCAATTCCAGCAAAGGCGAGGAGGTCGAGGAGGCAAAGCCCGGCGAGTGCACGGGAGACGAATCCAGGGATCGATTTCCGGAGAATGAAAAGGGATTGGACCGTCCAGAAAAGGAAGGGAAGGAGATAGAAAAGGGCCGGAATGCTGGGATGCTGAGAGATCCACCACCAAGTGTGGGTCAGGACACAGAGGAAGATGAAAGCCCACAGAATAATCCGGGGGAAGGGGAGTTCTGTAGCTCTGCTTTCGTAGCGGGCTGCAAGGGTCAATCCAGCCACGTAGCTGAAGATGCCGACTGCCATGAGAACAAGAATAAGAATAGTAGATCCCTCAGGAATGGTGAGGATGGAACTGTCTGGTTTGCCAGTGGCGTTTCCGGAGTTTTCCACGGTAATCGATACCGCTGCGCAATACCCCATGAGGTAGAGGAGGCTCCGGCACATTCCCATGGGAATGATTGCGAACGGAGTCCGTTTGTGGAGCGCGGTATAAATGATGATGGCCGCAAGGAGGGCCGTGCCCAGTAACGGAACGAAGGGTTGTCGGGAACCTGCTGGTAACAGGCACCCAAGGGAAGCAAGGGCGAACCCTGCCGAGATCAACCCGATGGTCTTGCGCGACCATCGGCCACTTGGAATTGCCCGTTCCGGCCGGTGCCTTTCATCAAATTCCGCGTCTTTCCAGTCGTTGAGGAAGGTTCCAAAGAGGTAGGCAAAGGTCGTTCCGAGCAGGAGCAGGAGGAGAAGGGGGAGGGCCCCGATAAAGGCTTTATGGCCACCGCTAAAAGCCCAGGCGAGGAGGAACCCTGTCACCATGTTGGACCAGACGGTGGGCAGGTTGGATACCCGTCCGATGGCGAGCAGGTCAAGGAAGCGCTGGCCTCTCATGGTTACGGGCGGCTACTACTATGGTTATGGGGCGGATTCAGAGTTGGGAGAGGACCCAGCGGTATTCCTCCGCAATCTGGTCGACGATCGGTTTCTGCAGGTCATCTGGCAGGACCCCCCAGGTATATGTCTCGATTTCAAAGTGAGAGCAGAAGTCAGGCTGGGCTCTCCGGTAGGCGAGGAGTTCGCTTACGTGAGACTTGGTTGAGCGGAGAGGAGTAGCAGGGTCGGCATAAAGAGGAATGTGGAAGTGGACGCGGGCCTCCTGGTGGCCCTCCGTCATGATGGAGGGTTCCTGCAGCAGGGTGAGGGCCTCGGGCAGGTCGGTGAAGAAGCGGCGTCTTTCCCCGCCGTTGGTGATAAGCTGGTGGAGATAGGTGGGTTCATCAAACTGTGCGATGGCCCTCATGGCATCCGGGTTATCGAGATCAAAGGCCAGGGCATTGGAGAGATGAACCTTGGAGATCCGCAGTCCCGCATCCCGGAACGCCTCAAGGGATTCACGGCAATCGTTGAACTCCACCGCAAAATGGCAGGTATCATAATTGATGCCCACCCGGCGCAGGAGAAGGTCGGGATCATCGGATTGACCCAGAAGCCGATCGAAAAAGGCAAGGGTGTCCCGGGTGTTTTCGAAATGTCCCAGCGGTTCAGGTTCCAGACCGAGATGGAGATCGCGACCGGTCTGTTCAGAGAGATCCTCGATATGACGGGCGCAGGTTTCAAGGTTGGCAAAGAGGGAGGATTCGTCGGCCTTGAAGGCCTTGAAAGAGCCAGGCAGGGTGGAGACCGAGCCCTCCACTCCTTCGGGAGCGAGGCGGGATATAATATTGAAGAGTTGATTGGTATAGACCAGTCGATCGGTTGAAGACCAGTCGGGAAGATAGACATTTTCCTTCACCCGGGTTCCGTGAAACGCCCCGTAGGGAAACCCATTAATTGTGAAGACGTAGCAGTTCTGACTGGAGAGCCAGTCCTGGAAAAGAGGGAGGTTATCTTCTTCCATCAACTCCCGGGCGGCGAGGGCGGAGAGTCGCAGTCCGATGGCGTAGGGTTCGTCGCCCCGGATGACCTTATCCCTGACCTTGAGGGTGTGCTCCTGCAGCACACCGAGGGTTTCTGCCCAGGACTCGGCAGGATGAATGTTGGTGCAATAGGCGAGATGATGCTGGTGGTCGAGGTGCACGGAATGGATTAAGCACGAAAGATCTCCTCTTGACGCGAAAAAATCGAGAATCAGGGAATCGTCGGCTGAAGCGTCCCATTTTCCGGCAGTAAGATTCAGCCACGGATTTCAGCCGCAAGTCCTGCATTGGGGTCTTCGGATCCGGGGTCATGCCCCTTGGCATAGCTGAAGAGATCCCTATGCCCGTATTCAACGAATCGTTCCTTCTGGTCATCGTTGAGGCGGAACCAGATGGCGACGTTGAAAGTACGGTTGATCTTCATCATCATCTTCAAAGTCAGCTGGCGGCCGGAGCGTGCGCGTCGTACCTGCTTGTGGGTGAGTTGTTCCGGTGAGGTGTTGACCAGATCGGTATTGCTCAGTCCCCATGCTTCCATCAGCAGGTCAAATGGTTGTGTTCCGAGGTCACGTTCGCCCATGTGTGGCCCTGTATTTCCCGGGAAAAGGGAATGGGCCAGTAGATTTTCTATTAAATTCCTTCTTCAGAATTACCTTGAGGCGGATACATTGTCCCCATGGCCAGCAAGACAGACATCCTCGATCTCTATTTCATGGATGCCCGCTACAAGTTGATCGATATTGCAGCTTTTCTCGACCGTCTCGATCGTCATGAGGGAGAAAGCGATTTCCGCCATGCGGGATTTCTCAAGGCGATGGAGGCAATGCTAAATCCGGGTGACCAACCACGGGCCAAGGCGGTCCTGAATTCTCTCTCGGATCATTCGACCGAACCGGTTGAGGGCTCTGACATCCAGTTTGCCTATGGGGCCCCTCAGGAATAGAGCTACTCCGTGCCTTTGCTTTGATTATCTCCGCCTCCTTAACTCATGCGCTATATTGAACCGCACGCCCATATGGTCAGTCGCACGACTGACGACTACCAGGCCATCGCCCAGGCTGGTTGCGAGGCTCTCTGTGAGCCTGCCTTCTGGGCTGGATATGACCGGGGCTCGGTTGAAGGGTTCCGTGATTACTTTCGCCAGTTGACCGAATATGAACCCGCCCGCGCGGCAAAATTCGGGATTCCTCATTTCACCTGGCTTTGCATCAACCCGAAAGAGGCTGATGACGTGGTTTTTGGAAGGGAAGTCCTGTCCATTATCCCCGATTTTCTCGATAAGCCCACCGTGCTGGGAATTGGGGAGATCGGACTGAACAAGAATACGAGGAACGAGCATACGATTCTTGAGGAGCATATCGCCCTGGCGCAGGAGCGGGATCTTCCCATTCTTGTTCATACCCCGCATCTTGAGGACAAGCTCAAGGGTACGCGTCTTATCGTCGATGCTCTTAAGAATGCACAGGTGAACCCTGATCGCGTCGTTATTGATCACGTGGAGGAGCATACTGCAGCTATTGCCCTGGATGCCGGGTTCTGGGCTGGGATGACCCTGTATCCGGAGTCGAAGTGTACTCCTGCGCGGGCGATTGATATCCTGGAGACCTTTGGCACCGAACGGATCTGGATGAATTCGGCCTGTGATTGGGGAATCTCAGATCCTCTTGCGGTGGTAAAGTGCGCTCTTGAGATGAAGAAGCGTCAGCATACCTTGGAGCTGGTAGAGAAAGTAATCTACGAAAACCCGAAAGCCTTTTTGAGCCAGAGCCCGAATTTCAAGGTCTGAGGGGCTATTAAACAGCGGCTCTTCCTGCAGGGATGGACTGGGAAATCATAGTGGTTTACGTGATGCTCGCGCTCACGGTGGTTCTGTTCGTAACCGACAGGGTGCGGACTGATATCGTTGGTTTGCTCATCATCGTAGTCCTCGGAGTAGTGGGTATTCTCGAGCCCAAGGACCTGCTCCTCGGTTTCAGTAATGAGGCCCTGGTCACCATTGCGGCCATGTTTGTGCTCAGTGCCGCGCTGATGCGGAGCGGACTGGTTACGACTCTGGGAGGAAAACTGGCCGATTTTTCCCGCGGCAGCCCGCTGCGCTTCATGTTTTTTGCGCTCTCGGCGGTCTGCTTCATGTCCGCCTTCATTAACAACACTCCCGTTGTTGTGGTTTTCATCCCGGCGGTCCTGACGGTATGTGCACGACTGGGAGCCAGTCCCTCCAAGTTCCTGATGCCGATTTCATTCGCTTCCATGCTGGGAGGAAGCTGCACATTGATTGGAACTTCATCTAATATTCTAATCGCCTCGTATGCGGCAGAGGTTGGCTTTGGGATTGGAATGTTTGAGTTTGCCGGGGTGGGCCTCGCCATTGTCGTGGTGGGGATGTGCTATCTTCTTCTCTTCTCGTGGCGCCTGCTGCCGAATCATACCACCATTGCGTCCACGGTCTCTGCAGAAGAGGCTAAGGAATACATTACCCAGGTGAGCATCGGCCCTGATTCCGACTTGATTGGAAAGAAGTTGCCGGAAACCTCTCTGGCGGCCAGTGGCATCAAGGTGGCAGAGTTGATCCGGGGCGACCGTGTCCAGCGCCTGGAGGGAGAAATGCCTCTTCAGGAGAACGACATCCTGCTGATCCGGGGAGAACTTAATAAGATCCTGGAACTGGACCGTCAGCACTCAATCAGCATCGCGCCTGACATGCAGGAGGATGTTTCCGAGGTGAAGCGGGTGGAGATGACCCTTTTCGAACTGATGGTTGCTCCGGAGTCTCCGCTGATCGGACAGAGTTGCCGTGATCTTGGACTGCGCCAGCGATTTGATGTCTCGGTATTCGCCCTCCAGCGCCGTGGACGGCATCACCGGCGGGAGATTGCCGATCTTGAATTGCGGATGGGTGATATTCTTCTGGTCCGGGGGACCACTCAAGCTCTGGAGAAGCTGCGGAGTAAGGACGAATTTATTCTCCTGGAGGGTGTCCACGATCAAGTAGTTGAGCGTCATAAGGCTCCCCTGGCACTGATGACCATTCTCGTGGTGGTCTTGCTCGCAGCTTCCGGGTTGGCTCCGATCAGTGTGCTCGCGCTCGGGGGCGCTGCATTTCTCGTCCTGACCAGGGTTCTTACCGCCCGGGATGCCTACAGTTCCATTGACTGGCCGGTCCTTGTTCTCATTGCCGGGATGATTGCCCTTGGCAATGCCATGGAGCGAACCGGGGCCCTTCAGATGGCAGCCGACCACCTGTATTCCATAACGGGAGATTGGGGCGGTCATGCTGCTCTCTGGATATTCTATTTCATGGCAGCGGCCCTGAGCCTGCTTATCCTGAATAAACCAGCAGCCGTATTATGTGCTCCCCTGGGGATCGAACTCGCGAACAAGCTGGGTTGCAACCCGGAGCCATTCATCATGGCGGTGGCTTTCGCGGCATCCACGGCCATGGCCACGCCAATGGGATATCAGACCAACCTCTTGGTATACGGGCCCGGAGGATATAATTACAGGGATTTCGTGGTCTTTGGGCTTCCGCTCAATATCATGGTGGGCGTCCTCGCCTGTCTCCTCATCCCGGTCATCTGGCCCCTTACCTGAATGGGGTGGCTGGATGGATCAGGTGGAAAATCCCCGAACAGTTAAGGAAGGGCAGGAGAGGTTTAATGGGCAGTGAAGTGACTATTGTGGGGCAGGGACTGGCCGGTACGTGCCTTGCCTGGCGGCTATGGGACCGTGGCAGGGAGTTCAATCTGTTACATCGTGGTGAAGGGCGGAGCACCTCATCGATATCTGCCGGGCTGCTGACCCCGGTAACGGGACGTAATGTCAATCCTAGCTGGCGTTTGGAAGAGTTCCTCGAGGAGGCCCGGGATTTTTACCGGAAGGTCGAAACGGTCCTTGGTGAGCAGTTTTTCCACGAGGTGCCGATCGTGCGGCTTTTTACGGATGCAGATGAGCGTGGACGCTTCGATCAGAAGCGATCTGAGCTGAACCGTTGGGTAGCTGAATTCCTGGAACCGCGGGATTGTCCCTGTCATGCTCCTCATGGAGGGGTGATCTGGAAGGGAGGGGGAAGGCTCGACGCCCAGCGCTTCCTGGAAGCGTCCCGTGGGTTTTTCCGGGAGGCTGGACTCCTCGAGGTGCAGGAAATTGACCTCAATGTCCCGGAGCCCGATGGACGAATCTCGGTTCTTTGTGCTGGAGCTCCCGGCTTGGGCCAAGGTCCCTTTGGCTTCCTGCCTGAGCGCCGGGCCAAGGGTGAAATTCTCACCGTGCGGATCCTGGGGTTTCCGGAAGATCGGATCATGAGCCGCAATGGTTGGCTGATTCCGCTCGGCGGCGGGATTTTCCGGGCCGGTTCGACCTATCGGTGGGATGATTTGAGTGATCGGCCAACCAATTCCGGGCGAGCCCAGATTGAGGAGCTGATCAGGTCTTTCACAGACCTTCCTTTTGAAGTGCTGGACCATGTAGCGGGGATCCGGCCTATTGTAAGGCAGAGTCGCCCGGTAATCGGATCCCATCCGGAAATTGAGAACCTTTTCATCTTTAACGGTCTGGGTTCGAAAGGAGTCCTCTATGCTCCCGGGGCGGCAGGACGATTGGGGGCCCACTTGTGTGAGGGGCATGAGATTGAGGAGGATTTGAATGTCCGCACCCTTTTCTGTTAGCCTAGTGAAGATGCGTGTCACCGAACGAGCGCACGAAGCCGTGCGGGCAATAGTGCGGGCAGGAGATCATGTCATTGATGCTACCGCCGGTAATGGGTGGGATACGTGTTTTCTTGCCGGTCTGGTTGGTCCCGAGGGGCGGGTTTTCGCCTTTGATATCCAGGAAGAGGCCATTGCGTCCACGAAGTCACGTCTTGTTGCACAGGGCATCAAGGACGAGCGAGTCACCCTTATTCATGAAAGCCATGCCGCCTTGCAGAGACACATCGAGGAACCAGTTGCGGCCGTGATGTTCAATCTGGGGTATCGCCCCGGGGGCGATCACGAATTGAGAACACACAGGGAAGAGACCCTGACCGCACTTGCGGAAGGATGGACTGTTCTCCGGGAGGGAGGAGTCATGAGTGTAGTCTGTTACCGCGGGCACCCGGGGGGAATGAAGGAGGGGGAGGGGGTCCTGGAATTTGCAGGGAGATTACAGGGCCGGGGCGCAGTGGTAGGGATTTCCGGGAAGAAGGAGACCGAGGCAGGCCCCTTCGTGGTGGTCCTCAAAAAAAGACAACCTGAAGCTTTTTCAGAACCTTCCTGGTAAACGAGTGATTCGCCAGCCGGTGTCCGGGGCTATGAGACGGATCAATCGAAAACTTCGCCCTCGCCGAAGAATCGCTTGAGTTCGATCGCAGCGGTTTCCGGGCTATCCGATGCGTGGCAGATGTTGTGCATCCTGGAAAATTCATCCTTGCTTCCGAAGTCATTGCGGATGGTCCCGGGTTCAGCCTCCTTGCAATCCGTCGGTCCGAGGATTGTGCGGATGCGGGCAATGGCGTTTTCTCCCTCCAGAGCTAGAGCAATTATGGGTGTCTCCTGCATGAAGGCACGAATTTCGGGGAAGAACTCGAGGTGGCTGATATGAGCGTAGTGCTCTTCCAGGAGTTCATCACTGGCCTGGAGCATCTTGATGCCCCGGATGCGGAATCCTTCCTTGAGGTAGCGGTCGAGAACAGCTCCGGTGCAGCCTTTCTGTATGCCGTCCGGCTTGAAGAGAATCAGGGTCGTTTCGGTTGCCATCGCTGGCTCGGATTGTTGCTTGAAAAGGAGATAAAGTCAAAGTCATTGGAGAGGCGGGAGGACGATGAGGAAATCTGGAATCAGAGGGGTTGGGCGTAGGTGTTGCAGCGGTTGTGCCATCCGGCTGTCCAGCGCTTTTCACCCCTTTCTGGAGGAGAATTGCGAACCCGCAGGTCGAGGCGCCGTTTCGCGGCAGCGGCAAATTCCCTGGCGGCATCCTGTCCTGCGGAAACAGTTCTCATGTCCATGAGAACCCACATCAGCCCCCATCCCTCTCCATTGTAGCGCTCTCTAGGGTTGGTGCCGTCACCCTTGAAATTGACATAATCAATAAGGGCATAGGTGCCGTTAGGGGTGGAGGCGACCTTGTCGTAACTCGCTTTGATATGGGCCCTGTGAGAAGGGGGGGCAGAAGCCAGAATCCTTGGCAGTGCGGCCCGTGACTTTGCCATGATGAACTCGGTCTGCAGTTCAATGCAGGAGGACAGCCAGCGCCTGAGGCCTGCGATTTCTGCCGTATTAAAGTTGCGCAGAAACGCCCTGCGGTCAGGCCAGGGGCAATCAGGCAGGAGCGCAATGGCGGGGATGCCCCGAATTCCCTTGGTCTGGGCGAATCTGATGAATTGGGGCCAAGTCTCGGTCCAACGTCCGTTAAATCCACCGGGATACCAGATGAAATGTCCAATCCCGAGGGAGGGGAACTCTTCTCCCTCATTCCAGTGGGTTAGCCCGCTTACTGTAGCTCCCGATTCATTCTGCCATATTTTCATGCCGACAGACTTTCGCTGGGCACCGTTCAGGGTGACACCGCCGGGGCGGTTTTGGGCCATGTCCTCCTGGACTGTTGCCGCTCTGCTACTTTCCCGGACAGGGCGCTGAGGGGTTGCCTGGTCTGGAGAGCAGGAGATGACGAGCAGGCTGACGGCCAGTGTGAAGCGGAGCTCTTGCATGACCGGTTTATACCGTGCAAGCTCGGGCCTCAGCAACAGTAAGCCACTTATGAGTCAAGTTCCCTGGGACAAGGTTATCAGTTTTTCTGGTCTGGATATCGCGAAGCTCATCCTCACAGCTCTCGTAATACTTCTGGTAACCAAGATTCAGCTCTTTCATGACCGCCTTTCGGCATTGCTCATTGCCTTACCGCTTACCTCGCTGCTGGCGATGATCTGGATGCGTGTGGACAAACAGGATCCCGAGCGGATAGCTAATCATGCCGAGGGCACCTTCTGGTTCGTGCTGCCAAGCCTCCCCATGTTCCTTGTCCTTCCATGGATGTTACGTAACGGATGGGGCTTCGGAACAGCGCTCGCAGTCAACTGTGTCATGACGGTGGTTCTCTTTTTTGGATTGGTTGCGATTCTCAAGCCATTTGGCATCAAGCTGCTGTGACTGGAGTGGGTTCGTGGGAGCCTGCCGGCTTGGATCTCCTGATCAAGTTTGTGTGATATTCTATTTTTCCTGTGTAGCTGCCCGGGTTGTTTCGGGCAGTCTGGTTATCGGGGAGAAGTAATGTTCTGGAGTTCCGTAATAGGCTGATTGCGGTGCCAAACAGCTAATCGGAGCAAAATTTCTTGAACGAATCCTTGAACTATGGTTCGTGCTTTCCTTCGAGGGGGGATCAACAGGTTTTTCCTCATTTTACGAACCAGACCGCACGGATGGACGCTGATAACGTGATCCCCTTTGAGCAGCCGAAGCCGGTGTCTGGATTTTCCGGTATACCCATGAAAAGTGATCTCGTAGAGCAGGCAGCAGTAATTGTCCCCGATCCCCAGGTTCTGATCAACATGGTCTCCAAGCGGGTTCAGCAGCTTAACACCGGTCGCGCCCCACTGATTGATACCGTGCCGAGCATGGGTGCGGCGGATATTGCGCTGACTGAAATTATTGAGGGTAAAGTCAAGCTTGCCGAGCAGCCGAACGGCTGAAGACGCGCGCAGGCCCGCGGTAAAAAGGGCCATCATTATGAGCCGTGATGTCGCCACCAACAAGAAGGCGCGTCGCGACTATCATATCTCGGACACCTACGAAGCCGGGATCCAATTGCGGGGAACCGAGGTGAAATCAATCCGGGAAGGGAAGGTTAACATTTCAGATGCCTTTGTGCGTATTGAGCAGAGAGAGGCGTTCCTTTACGGTTGTGATATTCAGCCCTGGCAGGCCGCGGGAGAATACTTCCAGCACAGACCGAAGCGTGCCCGCAGGCTTCTCCTGCATAAGAATGAGATCCTCAAACTGGCTCAGGCTACAGATGAGAAAGGGTTCACTCTCCCGTGCCTCCGGATGTATTTCAAGGGCAGCCGGGTGAAGGTTGAGTTTGGCCTGGGCAAGGGCAAGAGCCATTCCGACCAGCGGCAGGATATGAAAAAGCGGGTGGAGATGCGGGAGGCTGAGCGGGAGATGGCCCGGTTTAACAGGAAGTGATCGGCTTCTAAAGCGTTACCCCGGTGACAGAGAGGATTCCTGGCATGTCCCGAACGGACTCCATCACGCCGGAAGCGAGAGGTTGGTCGACCTCAATGATGGTGAGCGCATTACCTCCCTGCTTGTTACGCGCCAGAGACATGTTGGCAATATTTACCTCGGCTTCCCCGAGAGTATTGCCCAATGCCCCCACGATCCCCGGGCGATCATCATTGGAGACGATGAGGAAGTGCCCTTCGATATTGGTATCTACGAAGATATGATCGATCTCCACAATACGGGGAGTCTTCCCGATGATGGTGCCAGCGAGCCGGAACTTGGTGTCGCCCTTGGTGAGTTCGGCGACGAGCAGTTCGGAGAACTCGGTGGCAGCACTGATGGTGGACTCAGTCAGGTCCATTCCCATGGTCTTTGCCACAGCAGGGGCATTCACGATATTCACCTGACCATCATTGCAGGCGGCAGCGAGCAGGGCGGCGAGGACATGCCGGGAGACAAGGCCGGTATCCCGTTCCGCCAGGGGCCCGTGGTAGGAAACCCTCAGGGCATCCGGGCTGGCGGGCCCCAGCTTGGCCAGGACTTTCCCAAGAGCGGTGGCAAGATCAAGATACGGTTCCAGTTCGGCAAGTGCCTCGGCGTCGAGTGATGGCATGTTGATGGCATTCCGTATTTCCCCGGTGGTGAGGAAGTCCCGGATCTGTTCAGCAACTTGAATTCCCACGTTCTCCTGAGCCTCCGCCGTGGAGGCTCCCAGGTGGGGAGTAAACGCCACGTGCTTGCCGCAGGAGAAGAGGGGGTGGTCAGGTGAAGGGGGTTCGTCTTCGTAGACATCGAGGGCGCAGCCCGCAATGTGACCGGAGTCAATGGAGTCCCTGAGAGCCTTTTCGTCGATTAAGCCTCCCCGGGCGCAGTTGATGACAAGCGCTCCCTTGTTCATCAGAGCGAGGCGCTGGGTGTTTATGATGTGACGTGTGTCATCAGTGAGAGGAACATGCAGGGTCACGACATCTGCGCCCTTGAGAACCGCATCGGGAGAATCGGCCAGTTCGACCTTGAGTTCATCGGCCCGGGCCTGGGTCAGAAAGGGATCGAAGGCCACAACCTTCATGTTGAACCCTTGCGCCCGCTTGACGAATTCGCTTCCGATCCGGCCCATGCCGATTACGGCGAGCCGTTTGCCATTGAGTTCGACGCCGGCGAAGGCCTTGCGAGCGGACTTGAATTCACCCTTCAGGACCTCGGCATGAGCAGGTGCAATATTGCGGGCGGTAGCGAGCATGAGAGCAAAGGCATGTTCGGCAGTTGAAACGGTGTTGCCAGTAGGGGTATTCATCACGATCACCCCGTGCGCGCTTGCGGCTTCCCGGTCGATATTATCGACTCCGACCCCGGCCCGGCCGATAGCCCGAAGCCGGGATCCCCGCGCGATTACTTCTGCGTTGGGCTTGGTCTGGGAGCGTACAATGAGGGCGTCATAGTCCCCTATGATTTCCAGAAGCTTTTCCGGTTGGGAGCCGAGATCAGGAATGAAATCGGCGGTAATGTCTGGGTGCTCGTTCAGGAGGGCGACCCCATGCTCACTGATGGGGTCCGCGACAAGGACACGGTGACTGGCCATTTGCTTGGTCGGCCTTTATGCCAGACGAGGAAGAAAGGCAAGGACTGGTGAGGAATTACGCGGCCGGGCACCGCCTCATGGACGAGAACTCCGGGAACCTTGCGACATCCTGCCCGTCTTCCTGCTGAATATTACGTGTTTATGGGATGTGTGGGTTCTCCTCGCTTGACGCCTGTGCAAGGTCTGGAAGAGTCCCGCCCGTGAGCGACGAACATACACGGAAGCACTCATCGTCCGTACTGGACGGACCGGACCGGGCTCCCAGTCGAGCCATGCTGTATCCGGTAGGATTTAAACGCGAGGACTTTGACAAGCCTCAGGTAGGCATTGCATCGACCTGGAGTCAGGTAACCCCCTGTAACATGCATATTGATCGTCTGGCCCGGGAATCTGCCAAGGGAGTGGATGGAGCGGGAGGCAAGGCTGTCATCTTTAACACAATTACGATATCAGACGGAATCTCAATGGGCACGGAGGGCATGAAATACTCTCTGGTCAGCCGGGAGGTGATTGCAGATTCGATCGAGACCGTGGTCGGGTGCGAAGGGTTTGACGGGGTGGTCACTATTGGAGGGTGTGACAAGAACATGCCCGGGTGCATCATGGCGATGGCCCGACTCAATCGACCGGCGGTCTTTGTCTACGGCGGAACCATTCTTCCGGGATGCGCTACGGTTCAGGGTGAGGAGAAGTCTCTTGATATTGTCTCCGTTTTTGAGGCGGTAGGAAAACATGCGAGTGGGGAGTATTCCGATGCGGACCTGCAGGCTGTTGAGGAGAATGCCATCCCGGGAGAGGGGTCCTGCGGAGGCATGTATACTGCCAATACGATGGCCAGTGCGATTGAGGCTCTTGGAATGAGCCTCCCCAACAGTTCGGCCCAGGCTGCGGTGGGTGATGACAAGATGCGGGATTGCTTTGATGCGGGAGCCGCGGTTCTGGCCATGCTGGAGCAGGAAATCACCCCCCGTGATATCATGACCAGGAAGGCGTTTGAGAATGCCATTACCCTTGTCATCGCGCTGGGCGGATCGACCAACGCGGTCCTTCACCTCCTCGGAATGGCGCATGCGGCTGAGGTGCCGCTGGGTATAGATGATTTCACCGAGATTGGGAAAAAAGTTCCCGTGCTGGCAGACCTCAAACCGAGTGGGAAGTTTGAGATGGCTCCCCTTGTGGAAATCGGGGGAACGGTCCCTCTCATGAAGATGCTTCTGGAGGGTGGGTTACTGCACGGAGACTGTCTCACCGTTACCGGGCGCACGATGGCGGAAAATCTCGCCAAGTCGGATCTGGAATACCCATCAGATCAGGTCATCATCCGGTCGCTTGACAACCCCATCAAGGCCGACAGTCATCTGCGGATTCTCTATGGAAACCTTGCTCCGGAAGGAGCAGTGGCCAAGATCTCTGGCAAGGAGGGTGAGTCTTTTACCGGCCGGGCACGAGTCTACGACTCGGAAGAAGATGCCATGAAGGCGATTCTTGAGGGCGATATCGTGGCTGGTGACGTGATTGTCATCAGGCGGGAAGGCCCCAAGGGGGGACCGGGGATGCGCGAGATGCTGGGTCCAACTGCTGCGGTGATGGGACGGGGACTGGGTGACAGCGTAGCCTTAATTACTGACGGACGTTTTTCCGGAGGAAGCCATGGATTCGTGGTCGGCCACATTACCCCGGAGGCTTATGAGGGTGGTCCTATCGGGCTGCTGGCGGAGGGCGACGAAATTACTATCGACGCGGTAAGCAACCAGATCAATGTCAACCTCAGCAGGGAGGAGCTGGCTGCCCGCAAGGAGGCATGGGTCCAGCCTGAACCACATTATCGGCGGGGGGTCCTTGCCAAATATGCAGCCTCGGTGACCTCCGCCAGTGAGGGAGCGGTCACAGACAAGGATCTGTAGGAAGTTCTGGACTGAGACTACTCTTTTTCGGGAGCCTTTTCGGGCAGAATGGCGATCTGGGCGGCATTTTCCCGTCCGAGGTGCTCTCTTGCCAGATCATTGATCTCGTCCAGCTTGATCGAAGCGTAGTCTTTATCGCGGCCGCGGGCCCAGTCGAGCCGATAGGGTTCAGCCTGGGACTGGGCCATGACGGTATTGAGCCAGTAGCCGTTGTTACGAAGGGTCTTCTCGAGGTTCGAGAGAATGGGTTTGAGGGCCCGGTCCAGTTCGTCCTGGGTGACTCCCTTGGCCCCGAGTTCGAGCCCCATCTCATGAATCAGTCCCGTTACCTTCTCCACATCTTCGGGGGCTCCGATCGACATGGCCATCAGGTTTCCGTAGTTGAATACCATACTCGCATTGGCATGTGCCTGCGGACTGTAGGTGGCCCCCAGTTCCTCACGGAGCTTGGTGCGCAACCGGTCGTCCAGGATTGTGGCCAGCACATTGAGACGCCGGAGTTCCCGGATATCCTCCCGGACCGGAGGAATTGTCCACCCGACCAGGGACGCAGCCTGAGGAATCTTGGAAGTGTAGGTAAATTTCTTGGTGGCGGGAAGTTCGGGAGTCTTGAGTTGTCTCTCCTTGCTCAGGGCGGGTTTGGTGCTTGAGCGGTTAGGCAGGGCTCCGACTGTCTTGAGAAGAAGAGTGACGGTTTTTTCAATGTCAAAGTCTCCCACCAGACTGACCTCAAGGTAGGAATCCTTGAATTCGTCGCTGACCCATGCCTTGACGTCATCGGCGGTATACTTGGCAAGGACCTCCGGGTCCGGTTTGGCGAAGCGACCGTCTCCACCCCGTGACCATTCCTGCATTTCAGCCATCGCACCGCTCATGGTAAACTTCAACTGGGAGTCCATCATGGGAAGCATCTTGCGGAACTGGCGCAGAGCCTCTTCCCGGTAGCCGGGATCCGTGATGCTTGCGCAGAGGAGCTGCAGTTGCATTTCAAGGTCCTCCGCGGTGGTGCTTCCATCCATGGTGAATGCATCATCATCGACGCCCAGGCTCCCGCCCACGTTGCGTCCGGCGGTAATACGCTTGAGATCGTCTGCGCTGTGCTTCCCCAGCCCGCCCGCATTCAGGAGAACGGTGGAAAACATATCCAGGCTCGGCTTGTCTGCTGGCTGGGTCAGCTTTCCGTTACCAAAGCGGGCGTGCACACTGATAGAGTTTTTCTGGAAGTCCGTACGCTTCAGATTGATACGTATATTGTTCGAAAGGATCAGTTGGGTAATGCCGAGGTCCTCGATTTCCCGGCGAGAAGTCACTGTTCCCGCCTCGCCGAAGTTGGTGTAGGCAAAAGTGACATCTTCTTTTTTCTCGGGGGGATCTACCTTCACCTCCTGGCTTTTACGATAGAGCGCAGCGAGAGTACTGGTTCCGTTTTCCGGAGCAGTCCTCGAGGTCAGGGTAATTGTGAGATCCCGGTCCTTCCAGAAGCTCTTCAGGGCTTCATGGCATTTCTCAAGGGTGAGGGCCTCAACGGCCATCTTCGTGATGCGGAGGGACTCAGCTGGACTGGTAAAGACCCGGTTGGAGTTGATGCTGTTGACAAGGCCCATGGCCAAAGAAGAGGACTGTCGGGTGTCTGCTCTCTGGACGGCCTGCTCTGCTTGATTGATGATTTCGGCCTTCGTTTCGTCCAATTCCGTTGAAGTGAAGCCATACTGCAGGGCTCGTCTCAGTTCCTGCTCCATGACTGGGACGGCAGCTTCCCATTGCCCCTCCACGGCGGTCACGTCGATAGACCCGAATTCGATGGCATTGAACCACTCAAAGCGCCCTGCACTTCCAGAAGAGATCGGGGAGCCCTCCTTCTTGGCGAGTATGTCGAATCGGCGGCCAATGATTGAGTTGGCAACCCTGAGAGGGTATCGCTTTATTCTGTTTGAGACACGATCGGGAGTGGGCTGGTAGGCTTGGACGAACCCCAGTGCGAGATCGTCACTTTTAACTTCCTTATCGGAGAAAACGGCGGCTTGAAATTTAAATCCCTTCGGGATTGTACCCATTTCTGGGGCGGTTCCCGGTTGGTCCGGGTTCTTCATAGAGGAGAATGTCTCGATGATCCGTTTTTTGTAGACCAGCGGATCAATGTCACCCACGACAATAAAGGTCATCTTAGCAGGGGTATAATAATCTTCGTAAAAGGAGGTGAAGCGATCGCGCTTGGCTTCCTTGATGACTTTTTCGGTCCCGATCGGAAAGCGATGAGTAATGAGAGAATCGGGAAGCAGGAAGCCGAACTGCTGCTCCATGAGACGCATTTCAACGGAGTCTCTCGATCGCTTCTCTGAGAGAATGACTCCGCGTTCCTTTTCGATTTCCTCAGATGAGAGTAGAGCTCCATCGCCAAAATCTCTCATGACGTCGAAACCGAGCTTCAGAGTTTCTTCCTCAATGTTGGGAAGGTCGAGCATGTAGACGGTCTCATCGAATGAGGTGTATGCGTTGGCGTGCGATCCGAAGGCGATACCGAGTCGCTGCATCTGCCCGAGAAGATTCTCAACGTCCGGGAAATTTCTGCTGCCATTGAAGAGCATGTGCTCCAGAAAGTGAGCTAACCCACGCTGATCATCAGCTTCGTTGAGGGAGCCCGCAGCAACGTGGAGGCGCAGGGAGACCCGCCCCGGAGGCTCGGCATTTCTGAGGATCGCAAAACGCATCCCGTTTTTGAGGGTTCCAAATTCGACCTTTGGATCGACCGCGATATCGCTGTCCTCTTGAGGCCATTTGGTCGGTTGGGCCTCCTTTGCGGGGAGAAAGGCACTTCCTCCCAAAATCAGGAGGAGAGAAAGGAAGGGGATTTGCTTGTTCATGGCAGGGAGATGGTTGGTTCTTCGGAGAAGTTTGCAATGATGAAACGGCACCGGACGCTAGGATTGTGCAAAAGGCATTGCATTCCGGACCTGCGGGTGCTTCTCTGCCGCCCCGATTTCCAAGCGCACGTGGCGGAATTGGTAGACGCGCTAGATTCAGGTTCTAGTGAGTGAATAACTCGTGGAGGTTCGAGTCCTCTCGTGCGCACCACTTTTTTTGAAGGCGCAAACGGGCCCCGCTCCCGGAGAACAGTATCCTCACAAGTCCGAAGGCAAACCATGCCGTACGGTGCGCCATCAGTCTGCGTCCGTCCGCATTTACGCCGGTCAGATCCGGGGCAAGACGTGCTATAAGATTGCGTTCTATCTGGATGTTCGCCGTCACCGCCGTTTGGTCGGCGATCTGGAGAAGACAGGGCGCGAAGCCAAACTGGCTGCCGACGTCAGTGATTTTCCGCTGAGGCGGCTTTCCTGTACCCTGAAGCCAATTCTAGGACTCGCGGAGAAATCGATCTCCTGTCAATAAGGGGTCAATGAACAGGATCTGCACCTCTTCCTCCCCCGGAACCCTCTCCAACTCTGGCCTGGAGTCGCCCAGGATACCGGGGTCAGAGAAGGAATCACCTCGCCATCGATCCCAGAAAACCCAATGCGTAAAAGTTGCAGCAGCCCTGATCTTGATGATTTCGGCCGGGTTCCCCGTTCCCTTGGAGGCCCAGGAGCAGAAAATCGATAAACCCCTTTTCAAAATGGAGACTCTCTTCGTTTCCAAAGGAGATCATAAAGAGATTCGCCTTCCTAAAATTGTCGTTGCTAACGATGGAACCTTGATAGCCTTCGCTGGCCTTTCCCGGTTCTATCGCACAAGCAAAGACAAGGGAGAAACCTGGTCCGATCTTCAAGCCATCTCCCCCAAATGTGAAGGGGGCAACGTCATTGTTGACCGAGTTACCGGAGATATCTTATTGCTCGACCCTGGTCCGAATGTGCCAGCGTGGAGAAGTAAGGATACAGCGAAGACCTGGAACCCGGAGAAGGTGGTGTTTCACCAGAATGGGCCCGACCATGGAGGGACGATGGGAAGTGAAGCTGGGATCACTCTACGCCACGGTCAGCACAAGGGGCGCCTGATTTTGCCGACGCGATTTCGATTCAAGTTCAAGAAGGGCAAGAGCGACCTCGCCTTTCACTACAACGCGGTCTACTACAGTGACGATCGCGGCAAAACCTGGCGGGAGAGTGACCCGGTCCAGTCAGGAACGGGGGAAGCTGCAGTGGCCGAACTCTCCGATGGGAGTCTCTACATCAACTCTCGTTCACATATGTCAGCCGACGATCGACGCCGGATCGCCTGGAGCTACGATGGAGGCAAGACGTTTGTCGACTGGAGCGCATCGGATGAGCTTTTTGAGACTTCCGGAACGAAACCCAGTTTCTCGAATTCAAGGATGCCAAGTTATGGCACCAGCGCGGGACTGGCTCGGATGCCCGACGGGTCAACGAGACACAAAGATGTGCTCCTCTTCGCCAGTTCAAATGAAGGATTGAGGTTCAAGCGGGGATCGGTTCCCAAAACCAAGAACTTCGTTGAGTGGACCAAGGTCATCGTGATGGCCAGCTTCGATCGAGAAGAAACCTGGCCGGTTTCACGTCACATTCCCCACCACCTTGGAGCCGCCTATTGTTCATTGACCGCCGACAAGGATGGAGTGATCCACGTCCTCTTCGAAACGAGTCACAGGCCTGGCCGAGTCGACAACGTGGTTTTCGCGAAATTCAATTTAGCGTGGCTCAAGGAGGGTAATCCACCACATTGGACGGATGGGCTTACAGGAGTGAGAAAGAAATAGGTTCATCCCTTTCCAGGTATTAAAGCCCGCAATAAGAGGGGATGTGTGCTCATGTCCATCTCCCTTATTTCGTTCTTTTTTTCTTTCTCATCTCTCTTCGCGCCTCCCGTTCTGCTTTCTTCCTTGCTCTGTCCTCGTCTGGAGCGGGCTCTCCGGTCACTTCCAGGTTTCTCTGTAGCGCCTCTGGTATCGTTATCTTCTTCCCTTGGATTTCGATTTTNTTCACGATCGCGATTTGTTTGTCGATCTGGCCAGGTTCAGCGGCGTTTCCTCCGGGAATGAACTCTCCGAATGGCCGACCAATGGCTTTGAGGTCCTGCTGCATGAGGTTGCGCATCTCTTTCAGGCGAGAGGCCTGANTTGGGTGAGCAGCCAGATTCTCCATTTCCTTCGGGTCACTTTTCAGGTGGTAAAGTTGATCCTCGTCAAAGAAGCCGGGCCGATCTGCTCCGCGAACGCCGATGCCCAACCGACCGATGTAGGCCATTGCCCTCGGCAGGTTTCGCGGAGCGGCTCTCTTGATGGTAGCGATCTGTTCCCTGGTGTAGCGAACTGCAATGTAGGACCAGTCTTTCGTGATCGTGGCCCGGGCGGTGCCCATTTCGAGATACAAGTGACTCCTCCAGCCCTTGGCGGTTCCGTTCTCGAAAAGAGGGGAGAGGCTCTTCCCGTCGATCCGGTAGGACTCCGGCTTCTTCGCTTCAGCCAGTTCGAAGAAAGTGGGCACGAGGTCGATGTTTTGCACGAGCTCATCACACACTTGGCCGGCGGGAATCCCCTTTGGCCAGCGCATGATCATGGGAACTTGAGCGGCCCCGTGAGAAAAGACGGAGGCTTTGCCATCGCGACCGTGATCCGGAGCAAAGACCACCAGCGTGTTGTCATCAATTCCGAGTTCCTCAAGCTTCCGGAAGATCGCCCCGAGTGAATCGTCGATCCACGCTTCACCAGCGACGTGGCTGTCTGGATCGAATCCCTTTTCCTTGATGGTTCTGAGCAGGTTTGCGCGAGGGGTCATGACTCTTGGAAGGCTTCTTACTTCTCCCTCTCCGGTGATGAGCGGGTGATCCATGGAGTTTCGCCAGGACTTGTCCGGTCCGTGCAGGAGGGTGCTGCAAAGGTGAAGGTAAAAAGGGTTATCCTTGTTTTCTTCAATAAATTCCAGAGCGGCCATTGTCGTCCACTCTGGATTGTGCTCGGAGTAGGGCTTGTGCGAGTTTTCCGGATACACGTTCTTCGCCCAGGAGAAGCCGAGCGTTTCGAGGTAGCGACGCATCCAGCGTTCGTTGTGTTTGAACCGAGCCGAGGTTTCCGGCCCGGGACGCGCGTCTTTGGGAATATTGATCCATCCACTCTTGCCTTTGTAGAATTCCGGGAAGTCCGTTTTGGAAGTGAGATGAAACTTGCCAACGAATCCGGTGGTGTAACCTGCCTCCCGGAGAACGTTTCCCACGTTCATCTTGTCGCGTTCCAGCGCAACATTGAATCCCGGAAGCCCCTGATTCTCCATCCCGCCAACCGCCTCGATGTATCGTTTGCTATGCGAATTGCCCGCCAGTCGGCCCGTCAGAAAGCTGTAGCGAGAGGGTGTGCACACCGAACTGCTGACGTAAGCGCGGGTGAATTTCATTCCTTCCGCTGCCATACGGTCGAGATTGGGAGTGTATGTGTCGCCCCCGAATGCGGCGATGCTGGAAGGGTTCTGGTCGTCGATCAGAAACATGATGACGTTGGGGCGCTTCCCGTTTGCAGCTGTGGCAAGCAGTGCCGACAAGCAGACGGTCGAAATTGAGAGAAGGGATTTCATGGTGAGTTGTATCGAAAACAAGCGTGCTGGAAGATGCTGCCCCCGGGGAAGACTAATTGGATGGTTCAGGGGTTGGGTTGCTGTTCCTTGATGGAGGGCGTGCCCTTGCCGTCTGCGTCAACTCGGGGATAACGCCCCAAGATCATCTGGTCCAGAGTCGTTTCTTGCGCCTTCGACAACACATTGTTGCCATCCTTGACGGCCTGCGGCTGCAGCTTGGGGTGAATTACNCGTGGAGGTTCGGGTTCTCCCTTGCGCATTATCAGTCTGCGGAACCAGATTAGTTTTATTTGGCATTTATCCTGCTGTGGGATGGCGGATGAATCGAAATGGGTTTTTGCTGGATATGGATGGGGTGATTTACCGGGGCCACCACCTGATACCGGGTGCCAAGGAGTTTCTAGGTCGCCTTAAGGACAATGATATTCCCTATATCTTCCTGACGAACAACAGTCAGCGGTCCCGGAGGGATATTGCCCACAAACTTTGCNTGATGGGAATTGAGACGTCCGAAAAGGATGTCTTTACCTGTGCCATGGCCACGGCCCGCTTTCTTGCTGCGCAGAAGCCCGGGGGGACAGCCTACGTGATTGGTGACAGCGGTCTGGTGCAAGCTCTCTATCATAATNGTTATACCTTTGCTGAAGAGGAGGTGGATTTCGTGGTGGTGGGAGAGGGAAGGTCCCAGACATTNGAGATGATCGAACGAGCTGTTCAGTTAGTAGAGGGTNGTGCTCGGCTGATTGCGACGAANCTTGATACCAGTTGCCCGACGGAGAATGGTATNCGTCCCGGTTGTGGNGCNATAGTTGCAATGATTGAGCGGGCGACGGGCCGGAGGGCCTTCTCGGTTGGAAAACCNAGTCCGGTGATGATGATGGCTGCCCGTCACGAAATCGGGCTCCGCACGAATGAGACCATTATGGTCGGGGATACCATGTATACTGATATTCTGGGTGGAGTTCAGATGGGATACCNTACGGTTCTTGTGCTNAGCGGGCACACTACCAGGGAGGAGACGACCACTTATGCGTATCGACCCGACTTGGTTTGTGAGCACCTTGGAGCGATCCCGGAGGATTTTTACCTCTCATCCCCTCAGGAAGCGGGGGCTCTCGAGCTGGTGACTTGCTGAAGCGTTAAGAACCTGCATCGGGAGGCGTTCAGGTCAATGGCAGGCAGGAGAATCCTGCAATGCGCGTAAAGGTCTTGGCACGGTGCCTGTCCTGTGGCTCTTGGGAAGAGTTATGAGGATTCGGTCTTCCCTGCTTGTTTCTATTTTGGCGTTTGTTCTCTGGATCCCTGCTTCGTCGGCCACGGGCCAGACCAATGACGATCATGAGACAATGAGGGTCTTCATTTTCGCCGGGCAGTCCAACATGGTGGGGTCTGACTCCAAGGTCGGGGATATCAAGCGCTTTCCTCCTTATGCCGGTCTTGAGCATCCGCAGGAAAACGTAATGTTCGCCTACTGCCTCGGGCGGGAGAATAAAAAGCGCTCGGAAGGATGGATTCCCCTGCAGCACGTTAATAACGTGGTGGGTCCGGAGCTCAGCTTTGCTCGCAGAGTAACCCATTACATCAAGGCCCCGGTTGGTATCATCAAGGTCGCAGCCGGGGGCACGCACCTGGGAGGGGATTGGAATCCTGATGAACCCATCGGGGTCAAGATGTATCCCCTTGCCATCACTACTGTTGAGAAGGCCCTGGCCGGACTCAGGGAGCAGGGAATCAAGTATCGACTGGAAGGGTTCATGTGGCACCAGGGAGAGAATGACATGTTTAACGGGGACTACATGAAAAGCTATGGCCATAACTTGAAGAACTTCGTGGCCAGCTGGCGGCGTGATCTCAAGGCCCCGGACCTCAAGTTTTATATCGGGGAGCTTTGCACCAAGACGATATGGGGGATGGACCTGCGCCCGAGGATGTATGCCATCAGCCTTGGCCAGCGCGAGGTGGCCAGGGAAGATCCCCGTGCCGAATACGTGCCTACCTCTCATGTAGGNGCGGAGATTGGCCGGCCAGTTGGGCTGCATTACCACTATGGCACTCTGGGGCAGTTGCAGCATGGGGAGAACTATGCCACTGCCTACCTGCGCACGATTGGTCTCCAACTCAGGTCACCTCGACCCCTCAAGAAATGGCCCTATGCCAAAGGTAGCGCGGTGAAGCTTTTCATCCTCGCCGGGCATCGTAACATGGAAGGCGAGCGAGCCTTTGTACAGGAGCTCAGGGATCTCAAGGGAGGGGAAGTCCTTTCCCGGGATAATGCCACAATTGCCTACAAGTATGACCTGGGTGGAGGCTATCACCGCTCACAGGGGTGGGAGCCACTGGGTCTGACCGGCTATTATGACACCTTCGGTCCGGAGTTGAGTTTTGCCCGGACGGTCGCCGGGGCAGCCGAGGGGAACATTGCCATCGCCAAGTTTACCCACAGCGGCTCGCAGATCATCGACTGGACGCCGGAAGGCAGCATGGCCAAGAGCAGGCACATTTACCCGGAGTTTATCCGCTTCATCAGGGAATCAATCCGGGAATTGGCAGCAAAGGGCCATGAGGTGGAAGTCGAGGGTATCTTTTATCACATGGGTGAGAACGATATGTCCTTTCATCCCTACCGGAAGGAAGCGGCTGTACGGGTGCAGGCGATCATTGAGCAGAGTCGGAAGGACCTGAAGCGGCCCCGGCTGAGGTGGTTCGTGAGCCAGCAGCCTCCGACCGACGTGGAGAACCTCAATAAGCTGGATGTGGTGGGGAACGTGGCGGGGATTGCGTCAGCGGACCCGAACATTTTTCACCTGAAGGCCTTTGATCTTCCGCCAGAGGAAAAGATGCTGGTCATCACGACGGCTGGCATCGTCCAGCTGGGAGAGCGCCTCGCGCGGGGCTATCTGGAGAACCGGTAGCGCATTGAAGTTTATAAAGTTCAGACAGTAGAGCATGCAGCAGATGAGAATTGAAATCGGCATCTACGTTGTCGCAGTCGCCATGGCCTGTACGTCGCACGCACAAGCCTCGGGCACACCCCTCAAGGTCTATATCCTGGCGGGACAATCCAACATGGAAGGNCACGCCAGAATCGAGACTTTCGACTATATTGGGGAAGACCCGGCGACTGCTCCGATTCTGAAGGAGATGGTCGATGCGGATGGGCGGCCTATTACCTGCGACAACGTCTGGATATCGTATTATACAGGTGGTCACAAAGAACCTGACAGGGAAAGTGGCGAGGGCTCTGGAAAATTGACGGCAGGTTACGGCGCTCGTGGCACGAAATTCGGGGAGATAGGTTCTAAAATCGGACCGGAGTTTACCTTTGGCATCTACATGCAGAAGCACGTGGAGGAACCGATCTTGATCATAAAGATCGCCTGGGGGGGGAAGAGTCTGCACACTGACTATCGGTCGCCAAGCGCTGGTCGCTATAAACCGTTTAAGCAGGAACTCGAGAAACTCGCGGGAAAATTCACGGAGCAGGAACGTCAGAAATGGCATGCAGAGAAGAAGGCCAGGACAGGGCTCTGCTACCGCCTGATGATCGAGCATGTCAAGAAGGTGCTGGCAGACCCGAAACGGGTATATCCGGCATATGATGCACGTGCTGGCTATGAGATTGCCGGCTTCGCGTGGTTTCAGGGCTTCAATGACCTGGTCGGCCCCTACCCCAGGGCTGATGACCCGGAAACGAAGTCAACGGCCAAAACCATCAAAGACTACTCTGAATACAGCCGTCTACTGGGCTGCTTCATCCGGGACGTGCGTCAGGAGCTTTCTGCCCCTGACATGCGCTTTGTGATCGGTGTTCTTGGGGTTGGTGGAGAGGAAGAGAATCCGGGAAGGAATGCCTTTCGCAAGGCCATGGCCGCTCCAGCGGCGCTGCCAGAGTTCAAGGGTAACGTTGTTGCTGTTGAGACCGCCCCCTTCTGGGAAAAAGCCCTTGCCCGGATCGACGCCAAACGAGGGAAAGTGAAACAGATGGGTTACTTCCTCCGTAGCAAGCACAAGAACCACGCGAACAAGGACGGCAACATGGACAAGCAGGCGCAGAATGATTACCTCAAGAAGTTCAGGGAAGAGCTGATTACGCCAGAAGAAGAGGACATGTGGAGACGTGGGGCTTCGAACGGGGGGTATCATTATCTGGGTTGTGCAAAGACCTTTGCCTTGATTGGCAAGGCCTTCGCAGATGCCATGGTTAAATGAGGGCTCACTACCCTGAAGCCGACGGCAAGAGCAGGATCAGATAAAACCGAAAATTGAGAGGAAACTAACACGATGCCAGTAGCCCGACTCATGAACAGGCGCAGTTTTCTCAAGGGTACCGGGGTGGCCTTGCTTCTCCCCCGCATGGAGAGCCTAGGGCAGGTTGCCGAGGCAGATTCGCCGCGCCGGTTGCTCACGATCGTCAATCACCTGAGTTTCTATCAACCCCATTTGATCCCGGAGGTGGGCGGGGTATTCGAGAAGACACCACCCCTGCTGGACGAGTTGTCCGATCACTTTGATCACCTGAAGGTTTACAGCGGGTTGGACAATCCAGCGGTGCAGAATGGTTTCGGACACACGCCATGCGTGGGCATTCTCTCCGGTTACTTCAACAAGCTGCACCGGAAGAACCGGCTATCCGTCGACCAGGCGGTTGCCGATCTGATCGGGGATAACACGCGTTTCAAGTCGCTTGTCTTTCAAGCCGGGGAAAACCTTAACTTTTCTCAGATCTCCTGGGATAAGCACGGCCTTCCGGTTAAGCAGATCGATTCTCCCCGCAAGATTTTCAACCTGCTCTTCCAGGTCGACGAAAATGAGAAGATGCAGCAGCAGGTGCTCTCAGAAGACCGCAGTATTCTGGATGCGGTGTTCGCCCAGGCCAAGTCCATGGAGAAGCGCCTCAATGCCACGGACCGGGCGAAAATGGATGAGTACCTCACCTCGGTCCGCGAAGTGGAGCAGACCGTGAAGCGTCGCGCCTACTGGGCCGATCGCTCCAAGCCGGGAGTGGACTACAAACTCGAGGACTTCGATCGTAAATCGGTGGACGACTACGTCGGGACCCTGCTCGATCTTGCCGTGCTGGCCCTGGAAACAGACTCGACGCGTGCGGTCACTGTGCAGATTCCGTTCTGGGAGGGTTTCAAGGAGCCCAGTCTCACCGGTAACTACCACGACCTTTCCCACCACGGTCAGAAGCCTGAAAAAATCAAAAAGCTGCTCATGCTGGAGCACGCCATTCTCAAGCGGATCAGTACAGCGCTCAGCACCATGAAGGAACGCTCTGCAGGCAACACTTCCCTTTTCGACCAGACGAGCACGCTCCTGACCGCGTCCATGGGCAGTGCCAACTCGCACAATTTTGACGACCTGCCGGCGCTGGTGTTTGACAGCCGGATGAAGACTACGGGCCATTTGGAGAAGAAGAACGTGCCGATGAGCAATCTGTATCTGGGATTGCTCCAACTATTTGGAGCGGAAAACGATCGCTTTGGGGAAAGCACCGGGGCCTTCAACGTGCTGTCATGATGCGGTTGGCCTGGACACTACTGCTGGTGGGTTTTCTTCTGCAGACGAATCTCCGTTCGGAGCCAAGGCTGGAACACTTCCTTACTCAGAACTGCGTCAAGTGCCACGGCCCTGAGAAGCAGAAGGGGAAGGTGCGACTGGACAAGCCGGTCGATGCCTTGTTCGCCGATGAAGAATTGCTCGAGACCCTGGCCGCCGTAATTGAGGCCGGAGAAATGCCTCCTGAAAAGGAGCCGCAACCTGATGCCGAAGCAGTTGCTGAGGTCTTGGAGATTCTCCAGAAGCGGATCCTCGCGCAGCGCCCGGTCAATCCGCTCAAGCGGCTCACTCGCGCTGAGTACACCAACACGATACGTGACCTCTTTGGAGTAGA
The DNA here is from genome assembly GCA_002709395.1 of Roseibacillus sp. Lineage (GTDB taxonomy): Bacteria > Verrucomicrobiota > Verrucomicrobiia > Verrucomicrobiales > Akkermansiaceae > Roseibacillus_B. Next base: position 37,754 of record PAQU01000011.1, read on the forward strand.
TTTTGATTTTACCGGGTTACTACCGCCTGATCATGTGGAGCACGGGTTCGACAAGTATGGTGAGGCTCATCTGATGTCGCCGCACCAGGTGATGGCCTACCTCAAGACTGCGCGCTTCATTGCCGAGCGGTTGCTGCCAGACGCCAAGCCGAAGACGAGGACGTGGGAATTCGATGTGCGGCATTTTCACGGTAGCAAGAATTTTGCCACGGGCGGGGGTGGGGATTACCGCGATGGAGACGACTATGTTCTCACGGGTTTTCGCCCTTACCGCAGTAATCTGCATTTATCCATCGATCCAGAAAGCCACAAGCAATTTGCCGTTCCTGCCTTCGGGGTCTACCGGCTAGAAGTGAAGGCCCAGTCCGAAAAATCCCGGGAAGGGGAGGTTATCGGAATCAATCTCGGGGATGGGCGTCATCCGACCAGCTTTCGGACCATCCGCCGGATCCCCATGCCGCACGGGTCGAGAGGTTTTACGACAGAGTTCACGCTCAGGATGGGAGACCGACTGGCCTTCACTTTCGATAGCGCCCGTGTGCCGGGTCGCAGCCTTGAAAAGAAACCGCACAACGGTCCCGCCATGCGGTTCTCTCATGTGAGGGTGACTGGACCTTTGACGGAGCGGTGGCCGACTGCCGCGATGCAGACGATCTTCCCGAAGCCGGACATGAGTCCGGCAGAGTTGGTCGATCACCTTGCATTATTGCTGACGCAGCGACCACTGCAGGCGGAGGACCGCAAGGCATTCGTCGGGGTAGTAGAGGTCCAGAAGAGGTTGGGTGCCTCGATGACCGGTGTGGCCCGCAGTGCCCTGATCGTCCTGCTTACTTCCCCGCACTTCATATACAAGGCTGAGTCGTCGCATNTAACTGATGTTGAGTGCGCCCATCGCCTGTCCTATTTCCTCTGGAATTCCGTCCCTGATACAGAGCTTCTTGATGCTGCCAGATCAGGTGCCTTGCGCGAAGATCCGTCGGTCCAGGTAGAGCGACTGCTCAAGGACTCCAGGTCCGGCCGCTTCATCGACGACTTCACGCGTCAATGGTTGCAGCGAGACAAGGTGGACGACTTCGGTCCGGACGTCCGCGTTTTCAAGAATGTGCGAAGGATGACGGTCGACTCCATGGGGCGCGAAGGCCGTGAACTCTTTCGCCACATGCTTGAGAACGGGCTTAGTATGGATCAGTTCATTGACTCGGATTTTGTCATGGCCAATGACCGTCTGGCGAGGTTCTACGGCCTGACCGCCGTCAACGGCGATGCCTTCGTGCCGGTTAAGCTACCAAAGAACAGCGAGCGAGGCGGGCTCATCGCGCAGGCTGGGTTCCTTAAGCTTACCTCAACGGATTTTGCCACCTCACCGATTCACAGGGGCTCTTGGATTCTCAAGAACCTCTATAACGAGCGGATTGATCCACCCGCCGACATATTGATCAATGAGCCCGACATCCGGGGGACAACTACCATTCGTGAAGCGATTCTCAAGCATCAGGAGCTTGAGAGCTGCTCCCGCTGCCATTCAAAGATCGATCCCCTGGGATTCGCCCTTGAATACTACGACCCGGTTGGGCGCAAACGGAGCGAGTATCGTCACGTGGAAGAACTCGAGGCCGAGGATGAGCAGACCGTGTTCCAGAAAAAACTCAAGTTCACCAAGGTCCCCATCGAGGCAACGATGAAACTGCCCAACGGTCGTGAAGTGCGCGACCTGCCCACGCTAAAGGCTGCTCTGATGGCCGACAAAGAGAAAATCATCAAGGGTATCATCGGGAAACTTATCAGTTATGCCCATGGCCGCGAAGTCACCAGGGCTGACCGCCCGCATGTCGATGCTATCTTCGAATCAATTGGGCAAAAGGATTACTCCCTGCGTGCCGCTATCCACGCCATCGTCGTACACCCTGAATTCCGTCGGAAATAGAGATTGGGGCCTCCCGGAAAGATGCCGTCCTCAGACGAAAGAAAATTTGAAGACAAGAATAGCCACCTCCATACTGCCTTTTCATTTCACTCAGAGAGAACCACTTGTCACCCCATGTGGCCCACAGTAGTCATATGGTCTGGAGAACTGGTCGACGGGTAAGGGCACAACTCAGAATTATACCTTAGAAAATGACTATGAGAAAAAGAGCAGTTCATGCAGGAAGGATCATCTGCATCCTCGGGGGAGTCCTTCTCGCGATCGTCCCGGACCGGGCGGGCGCGAAAAGTCCTGTAAAGGTTTTCATTCTTTCCGGCCAGTCCAACATGGTCGGCGCAGGAAAGGTGGATGGTGGCAGCAGTCGCTGGGGGACGCAGTTCACGGAGCCCGTGGTGTCCGTCTATGAGGGTGCCTACGCACCGGCTGCAGATTATGATTCGATGGAGCCGGTCAGAACCCTCAAGCTCGAAGCCTTTGGGGGAGTGCGGCCGACTCCCTATCCGGGTGGTGGCACGCGGGTTACACGGGGCTTTGTTCAGGTCAAGGAAACGGGAATCTATGAGTTTCGTCCGGGTTATGGGGGTTCGACCCACAATGTCATGGAAGTCGATGGCAAGGTTGCCCATCGCCGGGAGGTTGGTGGTGACCCGGTGCGCAATGAAATCAAGCTTGAGGGCGGAAGGAAGGTGCCCTTCAAGATCACTTACTTTACCGAGCAGGCCGATGGCCTTGGCTGGATCGTACGTCTCGATGTCCCCGGGGCCCTTTCAACCATGGTCAGGTTTAAGGGATTGTATCCCTTTCTGCTCGACGAGCGCAGGCAGTGGAAGGCCCGGGATGATGTCTGGTATCGGGGGGTGGTGACTGCGGTGGGGAACAGGCCTCTTGGAGTCGCCGGAGGTCGGATCGGTCCGGAGCTGGGATTCGGCCACGTGGTTGGAAACCATTTGGCGGATCCGGTTCTGATTCTCAAGACCTCGCAGGGGAACCGTTCTCTCTCGTGGGACTTCCTCACCCCGGGCAGCAAGCGTTTCGAGTACGGAGGGAGAATTTATGCGGGCTACAAGGAGTCACCTCTCTCCTGGGAGAAGGGAANCGAGCCCGATCCCATCAACTGGTATGCTGGTAAGCAATACGACGATTGCTTCGGGGCCGCTCACGAGGTCCTGGCCAGCTTCGACAGGGAATTCCCGCACTGGAAGGGCAGGGGATATCAGATTGAGGGATTTGCATGGTGGCAGGGTGACAAGGACCGCTACGTTGAGGCCCATGCGGTCCAGTATGAGAAGAACCTCGTACGTCTGATCAAGACCCTGCGTGAGGAATTCAGGGCCCCCGGGGCGAAGTTCGTGGTGGCAACTCTCGGACAGACGGCAAAGGATGCCGCACCCGGTAACGACAAGCGAATCCTCGATGGCCAGCTTGCAGTGGATGGATCTTCCGGCAGGTATCCTGAATTCAAGGGGAATGTCGCGACCGTATACACGCACCCACTGAGTCAGGGTGGGGCCTCCAACAGCCACTACAATGGGAATGCCCAGACATACATGGACGTTGGTCTGGCGATGGGTGAATCCATGGTTGAGCTGTTGAAAAACAGGTAATGGCGGATAGCTGCAGCTGGGTTCAGGGGCTGAGAGAGACCTCATTTCTCCCAAAGCGCGCCTTGCCATTACTCTCGGGAAGAACGAGCGGTAGCCGGACCTGAACCGCTTCTATCGGGATTCCGTCATCTCCAGTGCCGGTGGCGATCACTTCAGCTGCCCCGGTCGAGGTCTCGAAGGATTCGAGATTCCTGCTGAACTGATGAGTAAAGGTCAGTCCTGCGGTCTCGTGGTCAGCACGGCGAGTGTAGCGCATGAAGACATGACCGGTGTCGGGATCAGACCAGAACCTCATACCTCCATGCCTTGTGATGATGCCAGTTGATCCCGGATTACTGACCTCAAGGGGTGTGTGGGCACTGTTGGAGTCGACTGGATTGAATCCATAGGCGAAGTCCAGCAGGTTGGAGAGGCCGTTTCCGTTGGCGTCGTGGCCGTCTGCCGCATCCCCGGAGTTGTCAGTGCTCCCGAAGTAGTTGAGGCGCCAGAGTTCGTAGGAGCTCTGAAGCCCGGGAGCTACTATCCGGATCTTCCAGGGTTGCGAGAGATCTGGGGTAGGGCGTTTCAGGCTGAAGGCGTAATCAATTGTGCCGGAAGCATTGTAGTAGCCCTGATAGTAGTCATGGCCCGGGATGTCTACTTCCTCAAGGGGTTGCCATGATTTGCCGAGGAGGCGCTGGACTTCCACGGTGGTTCGTGGGTTGACCTCCCTGAGGATGACAGGAAGATGGCCAATGCCTCCGCTGTTGATGGAGAACTGAGCGAGGACGTGCTTGCCTGTGGCGGTCAGGTCGAGAGGATAGCTCTGATTCAAGGTTCCTTGCTCGACGGTAAGGTCGAGTTCGCGGTTGTAGCGATACTCATCATGAACAGACTGCCAGGGTTCGGTGTGATTCCCGATCCGGTTGGAAAACTCGCTGTCCTCACCCCAGTAGACTGCCGGTGACTTGGCCGGAAGGATAAAGGCGACCTTGCCCTCAATCACATCCCCGGACGCATACGACCGGCGCACGGAGTCGCTGCTCAGGTCGAACAGGGTCGTGCTCTGGCCCCAGGTCCGACCGTAGGGGTGGAGGTGGGTTTCCAGTGGTTGGCCGTTCAGAGTAGAGGATATTGCAATGAGGCCACGGTAGCCATTGGCCGAGTGTCCGGTTGAGGTCGTCAGATCGTTGATGGCGAGCCACCCGGAGGAGAAGGGAAGGGAGGGCTCCTTGTAGGAATTTCCCCCGGGATCGGCCGTCCGATCTGTTGTCTTGCCCCCGGCATCCCCGAGGTAGTAGTCCGCGAAACTGGTGGTCATGTAGTAATCGGCCGCCGTCTGGAAAAAGGTCAGGCGTCGGGGATTGATCACATCCTCGAGGAATTCGTAGCGATAGCTGTGAAACCTTCGGTGGTAATCGAGGGTCGCGACCCCGCGTGTTGTGCAGGTGAACCTGATTTTATCATCAGCAGTCACCCCGGAGTAATGAACCTCCGTGATGTTGGGGCCGGTCCAGCGGTAGCAGGTCTTGAGCCTCTTTCCGGGGATGTAGAGGTTCGAGCTGTTGGTGTAGTTGAGGAAATCTCCCCCTCCGACGTTCTCGGTCCAGTTGTGCTCCGTGCCCCCGTTGAAGGGAGTGGTGAAGGTGGGACGAACATCGCCAATCACGGCTCCTCCGGCGTGCTGGGAGATATCGTAGGTCATCGATTCTCCCCAGGCTCCGAGGGCCGCTTCATCCCACTTCCATGTATTGCGGGTGGACCAGCCAATGAGTGACAGGGACGAGTGTGAAACGGCAGCGACGGTTCCGCTGCCCCAGTACCCGTAGACGATTCGAAGGCGGAAGTCTCTTGTTTCGCCGGGAGCGAGGGGAATCATGGTGTAGCCACGCATCCACCGTCCAGCGTGCGGAGTGCTTCCTGCGGTGCCGTGCCAGTTCTTGGAGAGTTGAACGGGAATGCCACTGGGACTTCCGTCTGGATTGCAGAGGACCATCGAGGTGCCGGTGACGTGGCGGGCATGGCTGGGAGCAAAAATGAGAGGAAGATGCAAGGCCGTGCGGGTGGGATTGCTTGTTCGGAAAGTGTATTCGTAGACCGTGTTCCGCGTGTTGGGATTGGTGAAACCGAAATTGGGAGTAGGTAGATCCAACCGGATCCCGGAGATTTCTTCGTCCCAATCCTGAACGAGGGCGATTCCATTAGTTCTGCGAGCCTCGGTGACAAATCCGGGATCCGCATAACCCTCGTAGGAGTCCCCGTCATGGGGCCTGGTGGAGAGGTGACTCACGCGGCCTGCGTTCTCGCTTGTCAGAGCCAGTTGCCCCGGGGGAGTCAGGTGGATGAGGGTCCGGGTTACGCCCGGCTCCCCGCTGCAGTCGAGGGTGAAGGTGACATGGTCGGGCCAGGCCGTTACCTCGAGGCGCCCGATGAGTTGCGCCCCGGTTTCGGACACGAACTTGAGCCGGGTGAGATCGAAACGCTGGATGTACTGGCCTCCTTCGATGAAACGGAAATACTGGTTCTGGTTATCCTGCAGGTCCGCGGACTCGCATTTGTACTCCTCGCCTCCAACGAAGGCCGAGAGTTCGAGGTTTGCATTGGTGAAGGTAGTGACATCATTGGTGAGAGCGGAGAGGTAGTCGGAGCCCTCAAGGGCATCAAATCCGCTCAATTTGACAGCGTCGCATTCGAGACGGAGGCTGTAGTAACCAGTTTCGACAATGATATCCGGGTGGGCACGGGTTTCGGTGTAGGCGGGGCTGAATTGCCGGCGTTTGGGCCCGAGGGTCGGAGGGTGACCGTTTTCAAAGTAGGAATAACTGTAGTTCCGGCTGATTTCAGCGGGAGCAGGAGTAGTTGTTACCAGCAGGGCGATAATCCACGGGAAGGAGAGCTTGGATAATTGCATGGAAAGGGCTTGTGGCGTAGAAGTCGTCCGGGAGGGAACAAGGGGCGGAAACTAGTCGAGGTCGGAAAGAATTCAAGGGTGACTGAGGGGTGTTTTTGAGCCNATTTCAGCATCATAGCGGGGCATCCTCCACCGGAAGAATTCCCACTCTGTCTCCGGTTGATTGCGCCGCGGGTTGACTCTTGAAGCTGGGTCCGTGCCCTGCGAGGCACTGGGGGACTATTCCAAGGGTTTGTTCGCTGCGCCGGGGGTCGGGGTAAGGCCCTTCCAGGGGCCCTCGAGGCCCTCGAGGAGCCCTGAGGAGACATCGGATTTCTGGATGCCGAACTCCACTTTGTCCACAAGCACGTTTCGGTGAACAAGCGTGACCGACTCGCCCTTTTGCGATAATTTGAAATTCGCATGGAGTCCGGTTTCGCCACCGTCCTCATCAGCCCAGATGACGAGATATCCGCCCGCTTCGAGGACTGTCCCAGAAGGGATCTGCCACTTGAACAAGTCCTCCGGGTCATCACTGAGATACATCCCGGATAAATCAACATCGGTATCACCGTAATTGAGTAACTCGATCCAATCTTCCACCTCACCCTGTGGATCCCTGTTGCTATTCTTGTTGGAGGCGAGAACCTCGTTAATCGCAATCGAAGGCTTTGGGCCACTGGTTGTGACAGAGGGAGCTTCCGCTTTCCTTGATACGTTTTCGATACTCGAGACCCCCTTGATCTCATCGTGAGCCAGCAGGAAGTCCCTTCGATCCTTCATGAACTTGTAGAGACCGGGTGCCGGATCTTTGCCACCCGGGGCGGAAGTCATGGAGTTGAAGGCGTCGAAACTGGTGCCCGATCGAGTGTCCAATTTCATTTCCTCAAGCAGGAGGTTTCGAAAGTTCCTGATGACCGGACCAATGTTTTCCGGAGCCATCCTGAGTTCGGTGATCGTCTTGACATACTGCAGGTATTTCTGGCGGTAAGCTGGCACGGCCAGAATCTTGCTACGTAACGGCATACGATCACTATCGAGACCGATCAACGGATCAAGTGAGGCATCACCACCGTGGCCTCCACCCGGTCTTCCACCCAGTCGTCTACCCGGTCGCCTGCCCGGTCTTCCACCCGGTCGTCTGCCCGGTCCTCCTTCTGGTCGTCCTTCTGGCCGTCCTTCTGGCCGTCCTTCTGGCCGTCCTTCTGGCCGTCCTTCCGGCCGTCTATCGCCGTTATCCCGAGGTGGCCGGCGGTCAAAACCGGGACGTGGGCCCCCAGGTCCGGGCAGAGGTCCAGCGCCCCCCGGTCGCTCACCCCCCGGTGGCCTGCCGCGGGGGCCACGTGTCATGAAGGCCTCGTTCATGTCGTGGGGAATTACGTGGAAAATCCCGGTGGGATCCATATACAGGCTGTAGTCGCTTGCACGAGCCCAATAGCCATCGCTATTGACCGCTACAACATCAAGAGCGAGGAACCGCAGCAGGCTGTCCACATCAAGGATCAACTCGATCTTGGCAGGCAGATTTTCACTGCTGGTTTCGTTCAGGACCTTGCATAAGTTTACCAGGGCTTGCCAGGACTCCTCATTGTCCTTCGACTTGATCTCGAACCTCTCCTTATAGCCGTCCAATTCCTCACCAAGGTATCGCAATCCACCATCGGCGTTTGGGCTGCCGGGTACTTTCCAGCGTGCTCCCGCAGTGCTCCGAAAATGTTCCTTGATGAAGTCCTTGTTGAACTGCTGAACATTACTGAAAATCCCCCAGCTTTCGCCATTGATCACGACCTTGACGAAATTCGCCCTGGGGGCTGGAAGGAAATCCTGCGCGATGAAGGCATAGAGGGCGCTGCTCATCATCGACGCATCGCCGTTGCAGTTGAGCAGGTTCAGTGTCTTGTAGCCGTAGAGTCGCTGCCCGCTGTCAACAAGATCCATTGAAAGGTTAAGCGAGCGCTTTGACCCGGCGGGGACGTGGCCAAAGGATGACTGCCCACGGAATTTCAGTCCCACGAGATCGTATTTTTTTCCATCAACGAGAACCGTGGCTGGCATTTCCACGTCGGTCTCCTTGAATGAAGCCATTTCCTCTTCCCAGTTTTCAGTGTCGAACTGAATGAAGACGGTTCGCAGGATGGAGGGATCATAGAGAGTATGCCCGGGATAGTTTTCAACTTGCTCGGGCAGCACTTTGGGTCCGGGCCTGCCGGGTTCGCGGGCCGGGCCCCGGGGGCCACCGCCCCGCCTTGGATTGCTGGNATTGATCCTATTTAATTCCTCAAGTGCTGCCTTTCGTTCGTCTGGATCAAGGTAGCCGTTGCCGTCAGTATCGTGCTTTTCGGCTAATTTAATTTCCGGTCGATTCGGACCCATGCCACCGCCACGTCCTCCGGGCCCGTCAGGGAAGCGTGGCCGTATTTCGTCGGGGGTTAACTCACCGTCCTTATTGCGGTCCAGGGTCTGGAGGATCCGGGGCGCATTTTCTATTTCCTTCGCAGACAATTCTCCGTCGCGATCGGCATCAAGGGCCTGGGCAATTCGATCGAATGGAGGTGGGCCCTCCTGGGCCTGAACCCCCGACTTACAGAAAACCCATAAAAGCATGGTGAAGACAAAAGGGGTCCATATCAGACGGTAGTTCATGGAAGGATTGAACTCCGGCAGGCTTCGAAAGTTTCTTCGAGATTACGACCCGGCGAGGTGGGCTCCGGTTTTTACTTCAGGGCAGAAAGAAGATGGGGGCGGAAGAACCCGAGGGTGACGGGTAGCAGGCCGTATTCGAGAGGGAGGCAGCCTCAAACCCCATACTGCGAGTTACCGTAACCCCGGAACAGCGGCCACGGAGTGATTGTCGAACCAGGCACCAGCGCGGGTCAAAAATACTTCCGTGGATATTCCGGAGAGCGTGCGGGCCCTCGCATGGAATCATTCGTTCACCGGTCTTGCCCGACCAGGGGACCCGGGCACTTCGGCCACCTCGATCCGGAGTGGGGCCTTTCTGCGGGGGCTCACCTGCACGTTAAATTGGTGACGTCCCCTTGGCAGGTCGAGGGTCATGCGGCCCATCCGGATCACCCCTTGGGAGGTAGCAGGCTGAAGATCGGTTCTTGGCTTCAATCCCGAACTGGTTTCGATTGGGATTTTCTTGTCGGAAAGTGTGAAGGTTACGCTGGCTGGATCGAGCAGCAGCATTGCGATCCTTCCAGCTTTTGTAACCTCGATCGTGTAGCGCAGGGTCCTGCCTTGCACTTCATCGGGGGGCAGCGATCCATCGACGCGACTGAACGTTACCATGTCCTTGATTTCCCACCGACGGACGAAGGCGTTCGAGGGGGCCTTGTAGGCACCGTCTCGTCCCAGGGACGACAGGTAGGCGATGAGGTCGCGGAACTCGCTGCGGTCGAGTGAAGCGGTCAGGCCCGGGGGCATCAGGGAAACAGGGGCAACCGTCTTTGATTGAACCTGGGTGTCCGCGATCTCAAACTCCCGGCCTGTGCCGTCACGGACAACGATGCTGCCGCCGCCCTCGCGGAGGAGCGTGCCGGAGATCGTGGTGCCGTTTTTCATGGTAACTGCGATGGTATGGTAGCCCTCCTTGATCTTCGCCGAAGGAGAGAGCAGAGAATTGATGATGTAATCGACCGGCGAGCTGGCCCCGAGTGAAACCATGTCGGGACCAACCTTCCCGCCGCCCCCGGCGATTGCGTGACAGGCCATGCAAGCCAGCGCAGGACGGCGGTAGATCGCTTCGCCCCGTGCCGGGTCGCCCGAAGCAGCGACGTCCTTCACGAGTTGGGTGAGTTCCTTTTTCGTCAGGCTCTGGGGCATTTTTGCGGGTGAGGCAGAGGCGGAGAAGAGAGAGGCCAGGGGTTCTCCACGTTTTCCCGCGGTTGTAGCCTGACGGAGCCCAAGGGTGGCCACGGTGGGAGGAACAGATTGGCCTTCCAGAGCAGAGGTGAGGGCGGAGGGGCCGTCTTTATGGAGGAGAAAGGCACCCACCACCGCCTCGGTTTCGGGCTCTGCTGCGGGATCCGTCAGTAGCCTGACAGCGAGCTCGGCGGCGGCTGCAGGATCAAGGGGGACAAGTAACTGGATGGCCTGGCGGCGCTGTCTGGCCGGCTGGTTGCTCCCGGCGATATCCGATAACGCCTTGCGATCACCGAAGGCGGCGAGTCCCATGAGCGAGCCAAGTCGGAGTGCCTCATCCGTTCCGGGTGCCTTTGCGAGGGTAATCAGGGCAGGCTTGGCTTTCTCAACTCGCCAGATGCCCGCGAGGTGTGCTCCCTGTGGCTGGTCAANCAACCCGGCGACGCGCGAGAGATCGCCAGTGGGCTTTGCGCGGGAGCCGGCGGTGACCAGGGCGGATAGCGCCGCCGGGCGGATAGCGGGATTGGTCAANGCCTGTTCGTAGATGGCGTTCAGTTGAGGGGGTGAGCCCATTTTTCCAACGAGGGAGATGGTATCGCGGGTTGCCCTCGCATCGAGTTTGCCGGCGGATAGAAGTTCCACGAGGGGGTTCAGCGCCTGCGGTTTCTCGACGGCCTTGATCGCGAACGCAACGTGCCTCGGGTTTCCTTCGAAGGTCTGTTTGCCAGTGAGGAACTTCGGAAGCCAGTGAGGCTCCAGTCGTCGCATGGNCTCCCAAAGGGCAAAGTCGAGATACGGGTCCATCGGATGATCAAGCGCCTCAAGAGCAGTTGCCGCCGCTTCATCCGAATTGAAATAGCGGGCAGTATTAACCGCCTCGAGTCTAACCTGGGGATGTTCGTCGGCTATTCCCTGCCTGAGTCTTTCGAGGCCTCCGTCTGATTGGGGCCCCCAGTCGTCGAGTATCCTCATGGCGGTGGCCCGTGCCCGGGGGTCGGGAGATGAAGCGACCATGTCCCAGAGTGGTAGGTTCACCACCCCGATGGCTTGGAATGTCCATAGGATTTCGAGGCGGTCCTGTTCGAAGGATGGGGACGCCGGTTTGAGTGATGTGAGTCTCTTCCGCAGGGCCTGAGTAACCTTTGTGGGGTCACGCAGGACGAGTTGCCGGCGGGCCGTATTGCGGGTGTATTGCTCGGTTGACTCGAGCATGACCACCAGTTGCGCGACGGACGACCCCATGAAATCAGGCCGTTCGATCCTGGGAGCATCGTTTCGGATGAGGCGCCAGATGCGTCCGTGTTCGGTGTCTCGGCGGGGATCGCGGAAGTCAACTTCACCGTGATTGATAATCGGATTGTACCAGTCGGCGATATAAAGCGCTCCGTCGGGCCCCATCTTGAGGTCGACGGGTCGGAATGCGCGGTGCCCACTGGTGATGACGTCCGCCTGCTGTTTGGAGATATATCCGGAGTCCTGCTGNTCCAGCGCGAACCGGTGTGTCCTGTTCCCCCGGAAATCGTTGGTGACGAGGGTGTCCTGCCAGTCCTCGGGAAAGCCGCGACCACTGATCACCGCGAGACCGCAATATTTCGGTCGTCCGGGGTTCAGGCCCGGCAGGACGCGGCGATAACCATTGGCAGTTGCAAATGCCGATCCACGGAAGGCGTAGTTGATACCGTTACCACCCGCTCCGTCAGTAGCAAAGGACTGGCCCCAGCGATTGAATCCGTGCCCCCACGGATTGACCATTCCCCGGGATACGATTTCAGCCTTATGCGTGTCGGTCTGCAGTCGCCAGATACCCGATCCCATCAACCGTTCAACCCCGTGGGGGGTTTCCGTGTGAGTGTGGATGTAGATGGACTGATTGAAGTAGAGGGCCCCATCCGGCCCCCACATGAAGGTGTGCAGGATATGGTGGGTGTCTTCCGTGCCAAATCCTGCAAGAACAACCCGCCGCTCATCGGCCCTGCCGTCCCCATCTGTATCGCTAAGGTGCAGCACCTCGGTGGAGTTGGCCACATAGGCTCCGCCGCGATCGTCCGGCAGTACCGCGGTGGGGATCAGGAGGTCGTCGGCGAAGACGGTTCGCTTGTCCGCCCGACCATCTCCGTTGGTGTCCTCAAGGACGATGATTTCATCGCTTGGCCTCGCGCCCGGCATGATGTGCGGATAAATCGGGCTCGTCGCGACCCACAGTCGTCCCCGGGCATCCCAGTTCATGTGGATCGGATTCTTGACCATCGGTTCGGCGGCGAACAACGAGATGGTAAATCCCGGGGGAGCCTTCAGTTCCCTGCGTTCGTTTTCGGGGTCGAGGGCATTCACTGTGCGGGGTGCTGGAGGAATCGCCTCGGGTGCGGGGGGGAGCGGCTTGCCCAGGACGAATGCAGCGATACGGGATTCGGCCTGGGCGATCATGGCGTCAAAGAGCGGGATTTCCCGGGCGTTCTTTCCCTGCTCGTGTTTACGAAATCCCCGCAGGTAGGTTTCGTTCTGTGGGCGGTAACGGTGGAAGTAGAGTTCATTCTTACGTGCGATGAGATCTCGAAGCCTGGCAGACTTGTCCGGAGAGAGCTCAGGTTTTTCTACTTTCAGCGCCTCGAGGGTGCGGTTTGCCATCATCGCATAGGATTTTCCGGTGAGCCGGATGCCGTCGTGGGTGTGCCTGGTGTTGTTCTTCTCAGGAANCCCTGCCGTAAAGAGGTCGACGACGTGGAAGCCTCGTTCGTGGCCATATTCCACGAGGGCCCTGNCGGTAGCCGCGCGATTTGATCGCAGGGTGGTGATGGTTTCCTCGATCCGCGGCTTTGTTTCGACCGGTGTCGGAGTAACAATCACGATGCGTTTCGTGATTTTTTGAACATCGGATACGAGCTTGTTGAGCTGGGCGAGGAACGGTTGTACGCCGCCGGGCCCATTGTAAGACGCGATGGCTCCGTATTCGAGAAGTACGATGGTCGGCTTTATTCGCTGAAGTTCCTCGAGGAGGCGGCGGTAGCCCTCAGCGGCGCCCCCGAAANATCCACGTGAGGCAGCCGCAGGGGTATCTCCGGACCAGCCCAGGTTGTAGAATCGCAGTCTCCGTTCTGGCCAACGTGCGGTCAGGGCCGCCTCGAGATAGTTCTCCCTGATACGCTGCTCGGTGAACTCGGAACCGATGAATACCACGGTGTCACCATTGATGAGTTCGAATTGCTTGGTCGCATTATCAAGGGAAACAGGCTTGGCGGTGCTGACGATCGGGATAATAAGGAGGACGAGCATCGCCGCACNGAGCCATGGGTTTCTGGGCATGGAAGGCAGGTTAGATGCATGATGCGTCGGAGGCGAGTCGGCACCGTCNCCAACTTGGATACTCCTCGGATGGGTCTTCCGCGGAGCGGTTTGGGGGGAGGGGCTCGGACGACCCAAGGGTCTATGGCGGTGGGCTCTTTTCGCATTAGATAAATGCAAGTCGTTGATAAAAAGATGATTAAGGCAATAAATCCATGGGGTTTCTGGGTGAGGGAGGGAGCTGTGGAGGACTGTCATGGTAAAGCTCCCTCTGGAGTCGGATTTCGAATAGAGTTCGGTTCCATTATTTGAGGTGGTATTCATGCGGTCCCGTTCCCANGCCGTGGCCGCTTCCGGTTTAGTGGGGCTGGCGAATTAGATGTCATCCGAATCCATAATACCGTCATGCCTCCCGTAGCAGCCGTTTTTGAGGGTCCGGGTCAACCGCTGAGCCTGCGTCCGTTCGAGGATCCCTGCCCCGGCGCGGGGCAGGCCGTGGTTGAGATTTCCTGTGCAACGCTTTGTGGGAGTGACCTGCATTCCATCCGGGGGGACCGGGCTGTTTCGGTTCCCACCATCCTCGGGCACGAAATGGTGGGACGGATCAGTTCGCTGGGAGGAGATTTGCGGGATCAGGCGGGGAGTAAGCTGGAAGTGGGAGACCGGGTGAGCTGGTCCCTGGCCGCATCCTGTGGAACCTGCTTTTACTGTCAGAATTCCCTGCCCCAGAAATGTGAATCCCTGTTCAAGTATGGTCACGAGGCGTTGGATGCCACTCACCCCCTCAGCGGAGGACTGGCGACTCATTGCCTCCTCGCCACGGGAACAAGCATCGTCAAGGTTCCGCCCGTGTTGCCGGATGAGGTGGCCAGTCCGGCCAACTGTGCGACCGCGACGGTGGCAGCGGCCTTCCGGGTGGCGGGTCCGTGTAGCGGTCAGACTGTTGTTATTCACGGGGCGGGGATGCTTGGGCTTACAGCGGCCGCGATGGCCAGGTTCGAGGGTGCGCGCCATGTGATTGTGAGCGATCCCCGGGAGGACCGCCGACGGCGGGCGGAACAGTTCGGAGCTGATGCGGTGACTCCTGCGGATCTGCCGGAATTGACTGAAGGTCGCGGAGCGGATCTCGTTATTGACCTCTCGGGAGCCCCCGAGGCTGTAGAGGAGGGTCTGGGACAGGCGAGGATCGGAGGGCGGGTGATTCTCGTCGGCTCAGTGTTTCCGACCCGGGCCCTCTCGGTGCGGGCCGATGAAGTGGTGCGCCGGCTGCTGAGGGTGGAAGGGGTTCATAATTATACCCCGGAAGACCTCCTGGCAGCATTTGCCTTTCTGGCGGAGGTCCATGAACAGTTTCCTTTCCGCTCCTTGGTGGGAGCGAGTTATCCCCTGACCAGGATCGAGGATGCTATTGAGAGCGCTCTGCCCGGAAAGCATTTCCGGGTGGCGGTCCGTCCGCGGCGGGATGGTTGATCCGGCGGGCCGGGCCTGCTCTATCAGGTTGAGGATCCCGGTTCCGGAGAGGTTGCTTGCGGAGTGGAGGCGGGCTTGACTCGCAGGAAATAGAGGAGAGACAAGAGCAGGAGGACGAAGCCAAGGATCGCCATGAAGTTGGTGAACCCGAGCATGAACCCGAGGCGGGAGGAGTCCCCTTGGAAGAGGTCCTTGAAAAGCTGAATACCTACCGAACCGGTGTATCCGATGGCATCGGTAAGATAGATGGCAAAGACTGCGGTGCCTGCGAAATGGGTATAGGCGATGGTGCGGTCGAAAAGAACACTGCCATAAGGCACATAGGCAAGGTAGGCCCCAAGACCCGAAAGGATCATCCAGGTCTCTCCCCCGATCTGCCCCAGCTGGAAAAGGAGGGTGGATCCTCCCATGAGCGCAAGCCCCCCAAGCATGATGACGTAGGCTCCGATCAGACCGAGGCGGTTGTTGCGAATAAAGTAGAGGACCACAAGGGAGGCGATGACCCCGAATGCGATGGGCCGCTCGGTACGGGAAAATGCCGAGGAGTCGGTTACTCCCATCTCGAGAAACAGTTCACTCTGGTAAATATCGCGGAAGTCCCGGTAGGCAGTGAGAAAGAAATAGGCGAGGCAGAGCAGGATCATGCCGGGGAGGAAAGTCCGGAGGAATTTCCATCGTTCCCCACGTCCCATGATACTGCGTTCCGAGCGAAGTCGGATGTCTTCGCTGGTGGGTGGGGGAAGCTGGGAGAGGAGGAAGACGGCGAGGAAGAAGGGAATAAGGAATATCGCGCCAGTGGCAAAGGGCATCCAGAACTCTGCCACGCCGACATCGTTCATCAGCCATGCCCCCACGCTCTTCACCTCTCCACTGGCGAGGATGTAGGAGCAGGAGAGACCGGCGAGCAGGAGTTCGGAGGTGTGGCGGCCCTCAAGGTAGCGGACTACCATGCCCCACACCATGCCGAGGGGCAGTCCATTGCAGAAGATGGCCAGGATCTTGAGATAGGCGGGCAGAATCGCAAAGAGAAGAAGGGGGGCCCAGGCCGGGAGGATGAGGAGGA
>PAQU01000012.1 GCA_002709395.1 Roseibacillus sp.
GCTCCGGCAGAGGCTCCGGCAGAGGCTCCGGCAGAGGCTCCGGCAGAGGCTCCGGCAGAGGCTCCGGCAGAGGCTCCGGCAGCAGAAAACCCTGCCCCCGAGAGAGAAGAATCCACTTCAGAATCAGGGGCCGATGCAGGAGGACGACTCATTGAAGACCAGGATCGCAAAGTGGAGGGAGAGGTAAGTCTGCCCCCTCTCATCGATCTCAATCCCTCACGGAATGGACTCCCTGAGCAGAATAACAGTAGTCCCAGCAAACCCGAAGAAGCGCTCACCCTTTTCCTGAAAGCCAGGGACCTTTCCGAACGACGACCTTACATGACCAGCTCGCGACGCTCTAAAGTACAACTTGAGCGCAGTTCGCTGTCTGGAGAACTCCCTCCTGTCACCCGCCAGCGTCTGCTTAAAAGCATCAGGGATCATTCAGACAAACACGACGAATCCTTCTTTGAGGTCTTCTTCGAGCGTGATGCCACCATTAATTCAGTCCCCATTCTTGTGCAGGTAACCGAAGGCAAAGACGGGCTGATGCAGGTACATACTGATGCCTTTCTTGATCTCTACGATGATGCGATGGGGCGATTTGGCGCAGTTCCGGTCAAGGGTGAGCGCACCTTCCATGCCATAGCAGATTGCTATAAACAGTGCTTCGAAGAGAAGATCCCCGAATCTTCCGAGAAGTCCTATATCAAGCTCCGCCAGCACATTGACGTCACCCCCCGCCTCCAAGCCTACTTCGGAAAGAGCTCAGAAATTGCCAACCAGTTCTCTCAGCCCAGCAATCCCCTCCCCTGGGGACGTTCGGGAATCTGCACAGTCACCGTAAAGTGGAATATCGAACACTCCGGTCGCCCTTACGTTCAATTAGTAGGCATTGACGGATTTACGTGGGATCCCTGACCTGCTTCGGCCCTTGAGGCAGCAAACAAAACCCACCGGGACTCCTGATTTCCCACAAGCACTGCCAGGAGTCTATTTCTTTTCAGGAGTCGCCTTTGGCACTCGTACAACCATGAACCCCTGAGCACTTCCGTGCTTCTTGAAGCTGCAGTCATTCTTTAAACGCAGCAAGCCAAAGGCCCGTTGCCTGACATGTAGCGGAGTCACCTCGACTTCATATTCCCATCCGGGCTTCACAATTTTCAGCTCATACTTGAACTGCTCACTGGTACAGGAGATGTCGGTGACCCTGATTGGCTCATCATGATTTACCCTTACCTTGAAATTCTGCACCTCCCCTTTGCCATTCAGATCCCAGAAGAGCGTCGGGGGATCTATCGCAAAAAGGTCGGGGATCTCAAGCTTGGTAGTCAGGACCACCGGCGCAACCTTTCCTTCAACACTCAGGACAATCTGCTTCTCTATCTTTCCCTTTATCGTTCCCAGTTTAAAATTTCCCCTTACAACGCCCTTCTCACCCGGCTTCCATGTAAGCTTCCCGTTATCGCTGATTTCCGCCGATAGACAACTGCAGGCGGCCTGATACTCCTTAATTGTCACCGGGGTGTCACCCTCAACGGTAAAGGGAAATTCCACACTGAGACGATCCTGATCCGGCGGAAGCTTCATCGATATCTCATTGGTATCGAAAACAAACTCCCCCGCAAAGGAGGGGCCAGCCAGAAGTGCCAAAATCAGCCCCAAGAATCCTGTCAGACGAAAAATACTCATCTCTTCTTTCCCAGACTCACGAGTTCCACCGTAATAATCAGATTCCCATCCCTCCAAGCCGGTCCGACAAGATAAACTTTCTTCCCGACCTCGAAAACCCGGTCCCATCGCAGCGCCATCTTGCTCTTCTGCCAGTATTCGACGTCGAGCCGCAGCTTACGGGATTCCTTGATGGTGGCCTGCGGCTGAAAGGTCAGCATCAAAGCCTGCGAATTCCTGAGAGGTTGAGCCCAGCTCTTGTACCCCTTGAGGATATCCTGCTCGACTGACCCCAGCTTGAGGAAGTTCCTGTAGGCTTCCAGCTTCGTAACCTTCTGCAACCTCACTTTCTCCTCTCCAGAAACAGAAGATATTCCATCACCCAGGGGAGAACCCGAACCATTGGTACCGAAAAGAACTTCGGTCCGCACCTGCCCGATCACCTCCTTGCCGGGATCCTGGGCATCGGCCAACCCGGGAAGACCGAGAGATAAAATCAGGAATAGCGGAACTGCCTTCATCAATAAACCTTCTCCGTATTCACATAATAGCCATGGTGACCGTCTCGAAACCCTCCCCCAACGGCAAGATCGACATCTTCAAGAGGAGCAAGGCCCTCTACTATGAGCAGGGTAGAATTTGATTCCCTGTCGAGAATGACCTCGGTGGAAACACTGGCGAGCGGAGAATACACTTCCGAACCTGCCGCAGAATCGACCACCGCAGCCGGGTTGGCAGATTGTCCACTTTTCATTCCGAGCAGAAAAGCAAACACCACGGCACCGGTCGCCGCCGGCACCATCCACCAGAACCAAAGGCGATTGAGTCCGCGAGCTGCCCGGGGCGACTCCGCGCTGGATGATGCCCTACTTCCTTCCCTTATGACCCTTCCGAGACGGGAATTGAAATAGTCAGGAAAAGGAGGGTCAACCTCCGCTGGCATGGCAGCACGTAAATCTTCGCGCAGGCGGATATAATCCGCACGCTCATGGTGAAGCTCGGGGGATTCGTCCAGCACCGGTTCCAGTTCACGCAATTCTTCATCACTCAACCCGTCATCCATCCACCGGGTGAGGAGCTCTTCTTTCCGATCGTTCTTCATGATTTGGTCAACAGAGATTGCAGTTTTTTCCGGGCGTAGAACAGACGACTCATTACCGTTCCGATGGAGCAATCCATCACATCGGCAATCTCCTTATACTCTAAACCCTGCACTTCGCGAAGCAGGATCGCTTCCCGGTGTTCAGGGGAAAGCTTTTCAAGGGCCCCCTCGATACTGGCCCTCAACTCCCCCTGCGAAAGAGCTTCATCAGGTCGGGCCTCCCTGACAGGAGTAGCATGGGCGCCCGCCGCGACTGATTCCCGGTCCAGCAGGTTGTCATCGAGCTCCCCCGCCGTTTCCACCTTTCTTTTACGCATCCAGTCGTAAACAACATTGTGCGTAATACGATACATCCAGGTCGAAAAACGGGCCCGTGCCTCAAATTTCGGCAGGGCTTTCCACACCTTTACAAAGACCTCCTGGGCAAGATCCCATGAGTCGGCTTCGTTTTTTACCATGTTCTGAATCATCGCATAGACCCGGCCACGATGTCTGGTGACGAGGGCATCAAAGGCATCATAATCGCCTTTCTGACACCGACTCACCAACTCCGCGTCGGAGATTTCTTCGGAGGCCCCTTCCCCTCCGGCATCGCCGGGAACGGGCCCCTTCACGAGGTTCGACGCAATATGGGAGAAAAAATTCATTCAATCGCGGAGGAAACTAATCTGGGCTCAAACACTCGTTTGAGCAAGCTGAGACCCCGCTGTTGCAGCGGGAAAATTCCGGGATACCTCCTCGCAGACTGAGGATTTACCGGAGTCCCTAGTAAACATCCCGCTGGTAACGCTTCTCCTTCTTGAGGGACTTCACGAATTCCCGGGCCTCATCCTCATTCTTTCCTCCGTGCTTCTCCACGATCCGATGCAGACAGGCGTCAACATCCTTGGCCATATGAGTAGCATCGCCACAAACATAGAAAGTCGCTCCTTCCTCCAACCAGGACCAGATCTCCTCTCCATTCTCCTCCATCCGGTGCTGAACATATAGTTTCTCAGCCTGATCCCGAGAGAATGCCAAGTCTAACCGGGTCAGCACTCCCGCCTTCTGCATGGACATCAATTGCTCTTCATAGAGAAAATCCGTTTCACGGTGGGGATTACCGAAAATAAGCCAGTTTTTTCCCTTGGCACCCCTGACCTCCCGCTCTTCGAGAAAGGCTCGAAAGGGGGCTATCCCGGTGCCGGGACCTACCATGATGATCGGTGCATCATCATCCTCTACCAGCTGGAAGGCCTTATTATGATGCACAAAGATACCGGGCTGAACCCCATCCGCTCGGTCCGCAAAGAAAGTTGAACATACCCCTCCACGCTGCCGTTCATGCGAATGGTAACGTACCACTGCAATCGTAAGATGAACTTCCCCGGGATGCGCATTAGGACTCGAGGATATCGAATAGAGCCGGGGCTGAAGCTTCTTCAGCACCGAGACAAAATCCTCGCCATCTGCAAAATCCGCCGGGTATTCCGTCACAAGGTCAATCAACTCCCTTCCCCAGCAGAAGTCGTTCATTACCTTGCGGTCCTCACTTTCTACTACTGACCGGAGGTAAGGCGATCCACTGCGTTCCTGCCAGACCTGCAGGAATTTTGGGGTAAGGGAACGAATATCATAGGCCGTGATCAACGCTTCCCGCAGAGGCACTTCTCTCCCATCCGGAAGAGGCACCTCCTCCCGCACGTTGAACGGCAGGCTATCCAGGATCTCATCCACCTGTTCTTCCGTGTTGAGGGGATAGACACCCAGAGCGTCACCTACTACGTAATCCAGACCGGATCCCTCCATGGAAAGTTCCACGTGATGAGTTTCCTTCTCCGAGCCAGGGGTATTCAGATTGTAATTGCGCAGAATTGAACTTGGGAAGGGATTCTTCTTCCCATACGGGACGTTCTCATCCTCGACGGCCACCTCAGCTGTTGAGGAAGATCCCCCCAGGCTTTCCAGCACACCCTTTCGCCATACCGCAAACGGCTCATCATAATCCACATCGCAATCCACCCGCTCGTAAAACCGTTCTGCTCCCAATTCTGCCAGACGGTTATCAAAATCGATCCCGCACTTGCAGAAGTCAGGATATTCAGTGTCTCCGAGGGACAACACCGAAAATTTTACCCCCTCCATCCTCGGAGCCTTGTCGGTGTGAATAAACTCATAGAGAT
The DNA here is from genome assembly GCA_002709395.1 of Roseibacillus sp. Taxonomy (GTDB): domain Bacteria; phylum Verrucomicrobiota; class Verrucomicrobiia; order Verrucomicrobiales; family Akkermansiaceae; genus Roseibacillus_B. The sequence continues at coordinate 4,918 of PAQU01000012.1, forward strand.
CGGCCGCATTGTCAGGCGGCTCACCATCCCCGTAAGTGCTGGTAATAATCAGCAGATGGGATTCCCCAGGCAACCTCTCCCGGTCATACTGCCCCATGTCGATCACCTCCGCCTCAAACCGTCCGTTGTTCAGGCTCTTGGCCATTTTTCTGGCACAACCCTCTGCATTTCCGGTCTGGGATCCCACCAGAATGGTCACAGGAAGTGAAGGCCCATCTTCCCCAGGAATGCTTCTGGAAGTATCCGGAAGCATCTGGCTGAAGAAGCGATTGAGCCAATCACGCTGCTCAGGAGTGAAGGGGGCGTCGTCAGGGACGTGAATCCGGTCCGGCATGGTTGAAAATCCCGACCTGCGCCGGGACAGGGGAAGATAGGAGGCTTCCTAGCGCATTCAAGGCCTATTAGACCACGAAAAAACCAAAGCCCTGTAACTTGGGCATAGGGGGCTTTTTCTGGGTCCCTGAAGAGGTGCTTGATCCAGCAAAAGAGCAGTCTTTTCCCCCTTGGTTCCAGCACGAAGGGCCGGATGCCATTTCGGATCACTCTTCCTTGATAATCACTGCCCGCCCCGGGCTCCCTTCAAAGGGAACTCGAAACACCCGCCCCTTCACCGGGTCGCGGGGGTCTCTTACCAGAGCCCCTGCCCGTAGCCCCCTTATATCAACAAGGGTATTAGTATAGGGATTGAGAATATAGCCTGGTCGACCCGGAAGCGCTAATCCAAACAGATGGCTCTTCCTTGGAGCCATTTGATTTTCCCCTTCTCTGCCTGCTCCGGCATTTCCTTTCCTCGAAGATACGCTGAAATCTATCTGGCTCCGGTGGAGAAACCCGGTCAAACCATCTCCGTTCCGGACGAAGAGCCAGCGCTCATCCCTCTGGTCCCACACATCCAGGCTTACCCCGGCATTCAGCTTGCCCACTATGTTATTCCTCCGCGTTGTCGGGGAAGACCTCAGGTTGCTTCTCACTCCATTATCGGTTCTACGCAATTTTGTCCACTGCCCCGGCCTGATTCCCACCCGGGTTGCGAGTATACGCTCATGCCTGATCCGGGGTTCCCCGCCAATGAAACGCACGTCATAGCTCCGTAAAGAAACCCCTCCCTCACTTTCTCCATCCTTCAAGCTTTTGAAGTAAACTGCACCATAAACCCGAACGAGATCTTTTCCCACCGATTGCACGCGGGGTTCCTCAATGAACTCTGCAGTCTGCATCCCGACTGAGCGTTCTATTTCCCATTTTCGCCAATCCTTTGCGTTCAGAACATGATCACGACCACTCTCCCCACTACTGCGAAAGCTGAATTCCACCATACCGCTGCGACTCGCCGCCCGCTTCTCTGCACTCAACTGCTCCGCCGCAATATAGCCCTCTACCATTCTCACTACCTGCTCCACCGGAATCCGACTCTCCGCCCCGGTTTCTCCCCTGACGATCAGGGAGGAGAACGCTAGTGGCATTACGAGAATCAAAGAAGAAGCGGTCCGGAATTTCATCACGGGAGGGCCTTTCAAGACATGCAGTCTAGCAACGGCACGGGATTCCGCACTCCTTTTAGGAATCAGGGAAAGTGCTGGTAACGAAGAAGGGTTCAGCCACGAAAAACCAGGGGGCAGTTCAAGATATCTGCTGAACCCCCGAATCACACGATGGCCCTGACCAGAAAATCGCGTTTGATGCCTTGGCTTCTCTAAACTTGATTATTCAGGCAGGGGGAAGTCCTGGTTGAAGCTGAAAACGCGTTCACGGATCTCCGCTAGTTTCTGCCCGTCCTCCCTGTTACTGATAGCCTCGAACATCAGATCCGCTACAGACTCCAGGTCTGACTCCTTCATTCCCCGGGTTGTTACAGCAGGCGTTCCCAACCGTATACCACTTGGCTTCATGGGGGAACCGGTATCAAAGGGAATAGCATTCTTATTGACTGTGATCCCTGCCGCATCAAGCGCCGCATCCGCCTCTGTCCCATCCAGACCAAGAGGGCGCATATCCACCAGCATACTGTGGTTGTCCGTGCCACCGGAGACAATCCGGAAACCATGCTCCCCAAGCCTCGCGGCCAGGGCTCGCGCATTTTTCACAACCTGCTCCTGATAGTCCCTGAACTCTGGTCTCAATGCCTCACCCATACAAACCGCCTTAGCCGCAATGACATGCATGAGAGGCCCCCCCTGGACTCCTGGAAATACCATCGAGTTGATCTTCTTGGCATATTCCTCGCGACAGAGAATCAATCCACCCCGGGGACCCCGCAGGGACTTGTGGGTGGTAGTCGTGACAAAATCCGCATGCGGCACCGGAGTGGGATGCACCCCGGCAGCCACAAGACCAGCAATGTGCGCCATATCCACGAAAAGGTATGCTCCGACCTCCCTTGCAATAATCCCCATTCGCTCGTAATCAACTACCCGGGAGTAGGCACTTGCACCACAGGTGATCAGCTTGGGCTTCACCTCCGCGGCTACCGAGGACAATTGATCGTAATCAATCTGCTCATCCTCCTCACTCACTCCATAGTGCGTCACCTCGTAAAACTTTCCTGAGAAATTTGCCTTATGTCCATGGGTGAGGTGCCCCCCATGAGCAAGATCCATGGTAAGAATCTTGTCCCCTGTCTGGAGGAAGGCGAAATAGACTGCCGCATTGGCCTGCGATCCCGAGTGCGGCTGCACATTCACATGCTCTGCACCAAAGAGCTCCTTGGCCCTGTCAATCGCCAGTTGCTCAGCAGTATCTACATTCTCACAACCTCCATACCACCTGCGCCCCGGATATCCTTCGGCATACTTATTGGTGAGAAGCGAACCCTGCGTTTCAAGAATCGCTCCACTCACAAAATTCTCGGAGGCAATCAATTCCACATGATCTCGCTGCCGTCGCCCCTCCGCTTCGATTACAGCAAAGACTTCGGGATCACTGATTGCCAGACGACTCCCCGAAGCCTTGGCAACACGCTGAACATGACGCCCCCCTTCGAAAGAAGTAGTGATAAAAGCCTTCAGGATCGAAACCGCATCCTCTGTAGACATCTCTCTCGCTCCCAGGCAGGCCACGTTGGAATCATTATGCTCTCGTGTGATGGTCGCATCCTCCACTGAGCAAAGACGTGCCGCCCGCACACCGCGAATCCGGTTGGCCGCAATACTCATCCCGATTCCCGACTTGCATATGAGAACCCCGAAGTCGGCCTTCCCAGACGCTACGCTTTGTGCCACCGCATTGGCATAATCCGGGTAATCCACCGAATCCTTGCTGGTTGTTCCATAATCGACCACTTGGTTCCCGGTCGTGTCGAGCGCCTCGATGATGGCGCTCTTGACCTCTATTCCTCCATGGTCCGCTCCTATCGCAATTCGCAGAGTAGCGTTCTTCATCAGTAAGACTCAGTCCTTCCTCAGGACAAACAATCCGTTACCGCTCTCGCCACGAAACGCAATCGATAAAATAGATTGAGGTCCTTATTCTTCCGACTGGAGCTTCTGCCCCCGCAAAAAACCCAGAATTCCCTCAATGGCCTGGTCGAGACAGGCCGCCACTTCTTCATAAGTCTGCAGGCCCCCACCGATGGGATCCGGCACATCCCGTCCCACTTCTCCTTCGATCTCTGAAAAATCGCAGACCAGATGAAATTTGTCCCGCTCTTCGGGATAAAGGCCCTCCAGAGCGTCCAGGTGTCCACGTGTCATGCAGAAAACATGCGTGGCCTGCCCGACGATTCCATCGTCTACCATGCGGCTCCCGAAACCATCCAGATCGATTCCACGAGCTGCAAGAATTGCCAGCGTTTCCCCACTGGCGCCTCCTCCTCCGTAGGCCGCCACTCCCGCCGAACTCACTGAGAAACCTTCGGCTTCCGCTGCCGCCCTGAACAAACCCTCTGCCATTGGGCTACGGCAGGTGTTTCCCGTGCAAACAAATAGCACATGGCGCGGGGGAAGTGACATCCACCCAGCTATGACCTCCCCCCCCTGTTCCGTCAAACCGGCAATCACTTCTCATGCTCAAAGCCCCTCCAACCGTAAAGGGTCACGTGTCGAATTGTCGATTATGTTTAGAAGACCAAAACATTAACGACGGGTGACCAAAAAAAAAATCGGAGCCATGATTTTTGCCAACTCTCTTCAATTCAAAAACCTGCACCTCCTGAAGGAGCTACGACGGGCATCCTCCGGGGTCCCCGCTTGTTTCCTCAGTGCAATCATCCTACCAACAATCCGATCGACATGAACGACTGGTCAAATCTTGGCGACATCCTCCGGACCACAAGGGAGAGCCTTGGCTGGTCTATTGAGGATGTTTCCGAACAAACCAGAATTTCTCAGTCCACCCTGCAAAAACTCGAGAAAAATGACTACTCAGGATTTCCCAGTCATGCCTACGCGCGGAACTTCCTCGGCCGGTATTGTGATTACCTCGATATTGACGCTGTGGAGTGCCTTACTCACTTCGCCACGGGCAGCGTTCTGCAAAATCCCGAAAGTGGTGACTGCGTAGATATTCCCCTTATTGCAGCAAGCCCCGGACCCCGCAGAAAGGACGAAGATAAAGGTCCTGATATAGTAAAATCGACCTCCCGGAGGAGTGCCCAGCAACCTCTATTGGTGTTCGGCGTAACTTCTTTTCTGATTACCTGCTCAATCTTCGCCTTCATGAAATTAAGTGAGACCCATGAAGAGGAGGTCTCCGCCACCGTTCAGGATTCAGCAGATGCCCTGGGCGCCATCGGCGGGGCATCCCTTCAATCCCCAACCGGCCCCGATCTCTCCGAAGTCCCACGAGCCCTCCTTGTCGTCCCGGAAAAAGAAAGCCCCCTCGTCGCCGGGGAGCGAGGCAGAGCATTGGGAATCCAGAACCTCAGCGCCTCATCCTCCCCCTCTGCAGGGACCCGCATTGACTTCTCCCTCGACAGCCCGCCTCCTCGGGCTGTCATCGTCGAAGAATAGTCCTTCGTACGGGGACAGGTCACCCTGTGCGCTGACAACTCAGCTCCTCTCTCTGAAGAGGTCGAGAAAGGGAGCGAGAAATCTCTCCGCCTTCACCGCACCCACCCCCTTGACTGTCATCGCGGCCTCTACCGTAGTAGGCCGGATCCGCGCCAGGGCCTCCAGAGTCTTATTGGAAAACACCCCATAAGGCGGCAACCTGTGCTCGCGGGAAAGATTGTTGCGGAGCTCCTTGAGCCGGGCATAGAGCGCGGGGTCCAGTGGATGGAACTCCCCTTCCTCGCCCGCCCCTTTCCTCGAATTCCTTCCTCCTGACTCCGGCCAGACAATACTGTAGCGCACCTCACCCTTCATGGCTTGCTCTCCCTTCGGAGTAAGAGTCACCAGGGGAAACTCCCCATGCTGGGTCACCAGAAGTCCCGCGGCGTGCAGGGAATGAAAGAGCTCGTTTAAGTATGCCGTCCCCTGGTCCTTCAGCAGTCCGTAGGTCGAAAGCTCATGCAACCGCACCCGGAGAATTTCCTGCGACTTGCTGCCGGTCAGCATCTGCACGATACGACCTCGTCCGAAAATCCCCTCCCACCCTTTTCCCGTCCGCCTGCTCATCCGCGCCACACCACTCAAAGCCTTTCGCACCACGAGGTCCTCACTCTCGGTGGGAGCCCGCCTGTCCGTCCCGTAGTCACTACGGCACACGTCACAGTTCCCGCACTCCCCCGGTTCCTCTTCGCCGAAATACTCCAGGATGGCCTGCTGACGGCAAGCTGCCCCGTAACACAGACTCACCATGGCCTGCAGCTTCTTCCGATCCCGCCGCTCCTTTTCCTCCAGAGCGTCCCGGTCGATCTCCAGTTCCCCGGAATTCATCGCCGACTGACTGAGTCGTGTCCCACGTCGCCGCTGACCAGGCACGTCGAAACGCTCAAGGCAGCCCGCACGTCCCAAAATTGCCAATGAACTACTAACCGCCATCCCGTTCTTAACCTCCACCGCCCCGGCAATCTCTTCGATACTGGAATGAACCTCCCTCTGGTCATCAGCTTCCTCCCGAAGGTGTTCATACACCTGACAGATCGTTCCGTGACCGGGATTTGCTCCCTCCAGAAAGAACTCCTGAGTCCGGGTATCAGCATAATTCCAGAGCAACTCACAATGAGCAGCCTCCCCATCCCTGCCTGCCCGACCCGCTTCCTGGTAATAAGCCTCAATACTGCCGGGCACCTCGAAATGAATCACGAAGCGCACATCCGCCCGGTCGATACCCATCCCAAAGGCATTGGTAGCTACCGCTACGTCCACCTCCCGCTGGATAAAGCGGTCCTGGGTCTCCTCCCTTTCCTCCTCCGTCATGCCCCCGTGATAACCAATACACTTCACCCCCCAGTTGTTCAGGGTCTCGGAGACCTCCTCAACCCGCTTTCGTGTCGCACAGTATATAATACCTGTCCGGTGTTCCTCCAGAATTTCACGGGTCCGCCTGAACTTTGCCGCCTTGGTCTCCACCGGGGTAATATTGAAACTCAGATTCGCCCGCGCGAAACCCGTAACCTTCTGGAAGGGATCCTCTAATTCCAGAACAGACACAATATCCTGCCTTACCACCTCCGTAGCCGTAGCTGTGAAGGCCACACATTGCGGACTGCCCAGAGCCTTCCGCGCCTTACCAAGTCTCAGGTAATCCGGGCGAAAATCGTGACCCCACTGACTCAGACAGTGGGCCTCGTCAATCGCTAGCAAGCCCACCTTTACTTCCCGCATGGCCGCCACAAATCCCTCCGACCGAAATCGCTCAGGGGCAACATACACCAGCTTATAGTCTCCCCTGAGCATCCGCTCGATACGCTCCCGTTGCTCGGAGTGAGACAAGGAGGAATTGATCAGGGTAGCGGCCACGCCCTTCTCCATCAGGGCATCAACCTGGTCCTTCATCAGAGCGATCAGCGGACTGACCACCACCGTGACGCCTCCGAGGCACAAGGCTGGAAGCTGGTAACACAGGGACTTGCCACCGCCCGTCGGCATCACCACCAGTCCATCTCGTGAAGCAAGGATCTCCTCTACGATCCCAGCCTGCCCGTCCAGGAACTCTTCGAACCCGAAGGCCTCCCGTAAAGTCTCTCTTGCCAGATCAGGCACCGGACAAACTTGTACCGTCAGAGTTGCCTGAGCAATCCAAAGCACTTCCGGTCTTTATTCGTCTCCACGCCTCCGATTCCCACCTTTCCTCTGGCCCGTGCGCGATCAGGCTGGAAAGATATGGGTCCATCCGCAATTCGCCATGATTACCAGATTGCCCATCATTTTCATCTGCCTTTCTGCCCTTTCCTTTCTGCCCAGCCATGCCGGAATCAGAGCCGGGGCTGCGGAACAGGAAATCACCCCGGCTACCGGACTGGAGATCCAGCACTATTTCCGGAAAAGCATCGGGATACGAGACCCTCTTTTCGCCCGATGCCTCTACCTTGAGGACGGAGCGGGCAATGCTGTCGCCGTTGTCGGACTGGACCTGATCATGGCCAGTTTCGAGACCTGCGACCAACTTCGGGCAGAAATCCGGAAGAAGTGCGGTGTTACCCACACCCTGCTCAACTTCAGCCACACCCATGCCTCAGCCGCCCTCGGACCCCGCGGCCGATCCACGGTATCCAACGATCAAGGCTCCCGCTGGAACGACCAGACCCTTGATGCAATCATCGCAGTTGTGACGGAGGCCCGGAAAGAGTCCGAACCGGTCACCCTTCGGGCTGGCCGGGCGGGCGTCCAGGTCGGCTTCAACCGGCGCCTCGTCAATGCCAACAACGGACACGTTTTCATGGGGGTCAACCGCAAGGGTCCGGCCGTTCCGTGGGTCAACGTCCTTGTCGCTGACAGCACCCGGACCGGTAAACCCCTCGCCGTTCTCTTTGAACATGCCGCACACCCGGTGATTGTCCCGCACACCAGCAAGCTCACCAGTGCGGACTTCCCGGGGGCCGCCGGAAAACGAATCCGGGAAGTCCTTGGCAAGGAGGTCATCACCGTCTTTGGCCAGGGTTGTGGTGGCAACATCAACGGCTTCCCCCTGCGCTCCACTCATCAGAAGGCCGAGGAAGCGGGCCATCGCCTTGGGGACGCCACCCTCAAGGCCATCGAGTCCAGTGAAAGGATCAAGGCCACGGGGTTCACCATCAGATCCGCCACCGTCACCCTGCCCTCCGCACCCCTCCCCAACCGGGAGCTTCTTGCGGAAATGATGGACCTTGAGAAGAAGAATACGGGCCGGATGAAACAGCTCCTTCAGATCGAGAAACTCCTTGAGAGAGGAGAAAAACCACCTGGTCGCCGTTTTGATGCTCATGCTGTGATGTTTGGCAGGGAATGGTGTCTCACCACCATGCCCCACGAGATGTTCTGCCAGTACGAACTCTGGATCGACAAACACGCCCCCTTCCGACGAACCATGACCTTCGCCTTCACCAACGGTTACGAGGGCTACATTGCAGTGGACGAGGCTCTCGCCCTCGGTGCCCGGGGAGGATACGAGGCCGGCCGCCTTCCCAACTGGGGTGGTCAGGTCTACACCAGGCATCTGGGTCCTCCTGCCATCGGCGCCGAAAAAATCGTGAAGGAGACCCTCTCTTCCCTCTGGCCCTCCGATCCAGAAAAGCCCGAGTAAGGCATCTACCCCGGGCACACGAAGCCCGGCCCTCTTCAGGACCGGGCTCCTTCCCGCAGGGCGATCTGCCGGGGGCATGTGCCGGTGGGTTATTCCGGCATGGCAATCACCCTGAAGAGAACCATTTTTTTCGAGGGTTTAATTCGGATTCCATGAGCAATCTTGGGCGAGTCGGAATCGAGCGGATCGGTGCCTGCGGCGACCTCGGCACCTGTGCTCGTGACCGCCATTGAGGGATCATAGATAACGTGTTGCTGAGCCGGTCCATCAACCCATTCACCCATGGGGAATCCGTCATCACCGTTCTCCCCATCTGANACAGGTCCTATNNCTNACTCACNCANCGGNGNNTCGTNATTCCAGGCAAGTCCGCTTGGGAAGAGTTCGTCAACCCGGGGCACTTCGTATTCACCGAGGTTCTCACGGATCCACTCCTGAGGGGTCGTGCTGGTCTGCACTGTGAAGTTCATACCGCGCTGCCGTTCCCAGTTAACCTTGAGCAGGCCCTGCTTGGGTTCGGGTTTCAACTCCCACTTCCAATGCTTCCCGATCCTGACGCGGTAGTCCTCGACCTCGCCGCCAACCTCATGACCCTTGAAGTCAGCTCCTCCATGGCTCAGGCGGAACCGGGCAAAGGTCTTGAGAGGCTTCTTGATCTTGGGGACCTTGAAAGCCAGGACCATTCCGGGATGCACCGTCACACTGTTGAAGATCCGATTGTTGGCCTGAATCCAGGAACCATCTCCATCGAAATCGACCCAGGCATCGAGAATTCCGGTGATGCTCGGATGAACCCGCACAAGGGCATACGATCCCGAGATCATGGGAGTCAGGAAGTGGACCCCGTCCTCGTCATCACTACCATCGCTGTCATCTCCGAGGGCCAGGGGACTGGGTTGCCCATCCCCCTCGGGATCGATCCTCTTCCCGAGGAAAAGATCGTCAATCTCATGGGAAGCTCCATTGCTTGCCGCAAGAGTGGGATAGACATTGGGCGCATCACCCCAGTCCCTCAGCACAGGAGGCTGATTGGGCTTGATGTGAACAAGGTGGTCCTCCACCTCCCCATCGTTCGCAGGCCCCCGTGAACCAAGGCCTCCAGTCGAGTTGATCCGGATCCGGGCGAAGGTGTTTCCAGTCGCCGCTGACGAGGGAACCGTGAAATTGTAGACATTCATTCCTGCCACCGCGACACCGTTAAGCACAACAACCTCACCAATATCATCCCAGTCCCCGTCCCCATTGAGATCGAGGAACGCATTGATGTAACCCGGGGCCGAGGCAATGACCCCGATCTGCGCCGCAACACCCTGCTGAAGGGAACTGAAGAACACGCCATCCTCATCATCAGGCCCGTTGTTATCATCTCCAAGGGCCCAGGGATCTGGCTGTCCATCTGGCTCCGGATCACACCGGGTCCCCATGTAAAGCCCGTTGGCTATCAGGTGATGGGCTCCCTGAAGCATCGGAATGGTATTATCCTGGGTCAGATAAGGTGCCGGGGCATCTCCCCAGTCATATTCCCCATTGGGCTGTCCGGTCTCGATACCGAATTTATAGTCCTCGACTTCACCGTCCGAGGCCCCGCCCTGCGGAAGCAATCCCCCTCCAGAACTGATCCGGAAGCGGGCATAGGTCCCTCCTGTTACTGCACTGGCAGGAACGAGGAAGCTCAGGTTGTTGACTCCTCCGACAACCGCTTGGCTGGCAAAAATCTGCTCACCGGGATGGTCCCAGACTCCATCTCCGTTGAAGTCTACCCAGGCGTCAATGCGCCCCGGCATACTCGCAACAGCCTCGATGGTCGTATTGCCACCCGCAAACAGAGGCGAGGTCAGAGTAATCCCATCCTCGTCATCTACCGCCGAATCAATGTCATCCCGGATGGCGCCGATTGAAGGCTGACCATTGCCTTCAGAATCAACCGCACTACCGAGCATGAGGTCATTAATCAGCAAGTGAAATGCTCCCGAATTGAGATCCGTCACGGGATAGCTGTCGGGAGCATCCCCCCAGTCCTTCGGAGCATTCGGATTGGGACCTCCATCCTCCTCGATCTTGACGAGGTAATCTTCCACTTCCCCGTCCTGCGCCGTTCCAATCGGAGCAAGCATCCCATGGGAGCTGAGCCGGAAGCGAAGGTAGGTATCTCCCGGCACCGCTGCACCCGGCACCGCAAAGGACAGGGCATTCAGGTTGGCGGCCAGGGGTTCACTGATGAAAATATGTTCACCCGGATCCATCCAGCTCCCGTTCTTGTTGAAGTCCGCCCAGGCATCGAGCTTCCCTTCTCCCGAGGCCCATACCTCGATATTGGCCATGGCACCCGGTTGCAACGGGTTCAGGAATGCCACCCCGTCTTCGTCATCAAACGGGCCAAGGGCATCATCTCCAGAGGCAAAAGGAGTTGGTTGACCATCCAGCTCGGCGTCCACGCGGGCCCCCAGGGTAAGCAGGAATCCGTCCGCGGAGGGAACCACGAAATGGCGCGCTCCATCATTGGCATGAAGCGTTGGATAACTGGGATCCGGTGCATCGCCATAATCAAGATTCACCGTAACCGGGGGAAGATCCGGGATGTCCGGGATGTCCGGGATAAGGATATCAACATTAATGTCTCCAGGCTGAACCACAACAACATCGGACTCGATCTGGGCGACTGCGAGGGAAGCGCTGCCAAGGAGCATGGGAGGGAGCAGGCGAAATAAGGATTTTACTTTCATCTTGGATATTTATGCATCTGCCCCTCCCAACCGGACTGGCACGCGGCGGATTTCCAGAAAACGGCTCCCCTGCCGAATGAGAGCGTGAAAATCCCGTGGATGACTCAGCCAATCACCATGGCGCAGCCCCCGGACAAAGGCTGGTCGTCCGCGGGACTAGCCCCAACTGCCGGAGGCAGGTTCCCCCCGGACTCAAGGCTCCTTACAAGCATCCTAATTCCTGTTCTCCATGAGCCAGGAAACGTTGAAGCGAGCCATCCAGCCCTTGTTGGAAAGCAGATAGATAAAACCCGCACTGGGGGTATCTTTTCGGCCTGCCGCAAGCCAAGTGTAGTTGCCCGGCCCTTCCCTTACAAGACGACTGACTGGCCAGCTCTCTCCTCCATCAAAACTTGCCCGGATCGTGATATCATCCCGCTTGTCCCTGCGTCCCGGTGAACTGAAAATCATGACTTCACGCCCCCGTGAGTGAACAGAGCAAGAGCTCCCTTGCACCCGTAGACATCCGGTGGACCATCAAACAGTTCATCATCCTCGCGGCTATCCACCCAGCTTTCCCCACAATCAACACTTCGCCCAACCAACTTGTTTCCCTCCCGCACATGAGGCCGGGCATTATAGTAGATACGGCCATCCTGTAATTCCAGCAGGCCCGGTTCAGAAGCGCCCAGGAGCGGAAAGGGCTCGCTTGGAGTCCAGGTCCTGCCCCCATCGTCACTGTAGAGGGCATTACTGTAACGTTTGGCGAAGAACTTGCGACCCTGACCCTTGTTCAGGTAGGTCCGGGTACCATCATCATTCACAGACCCCACAAAGACCTGCGAAGGCATCAAAAGGCGGCCTTTTTTCTTTCCGTGCCGGAGGGTTATCCCCGGATCGCAGCAGTAGGTGGTCGCCAGCCAGCCATTCCGATCAGGCTTGATGACGGTTTTCTCAGCCCGCCATGTCTTACCATGATCCCTGCTGCGGTAGAGCGTTCGGCTCGGCGCCAGCCCCATCGCAAAAACCATGATCTCACCAGTNGTTNCGTCCACCACGACATTTCCCAGTTCGCTCCAGCCAACATGCTCTCCCTTGTAGCGCCCGTCGTCAGACATATCGGATCCGATCCGGACCCGGTCTCCGACCACAATCGGATTACTCCATGTCCTCCCTCCGTCCTCGCTTCGCTTCACCTCCACACGCTTGCGGGCGCGCTCCTCCTTGAACACCAGCACCGTCCCATCCATCGCCACCGCCAGATGCCCCATCACCGGGACCTCTTCCTCCCAGATCTCATGAAAAGGCTCCTCTTCTCCTGCTTGAGCCGGGAAACCCAGGAACGATCCTCCGAGAAATGCTAAAAAAACCCGGTTAACAAAACTCATCAGGGGAACCGTGAATGGATCGACCAAGCCCGAGGAGCGGAAAGGGAGTTAGTCTCATTCCCGGATTACTTCCCCCGTTAGGGAAAACCGATTTCCGGCTTATGCGGCCGGAGATATTGTGCGATAATCGACTAAAGGTTTACAACCGTCCTGCAAATCAGGATGACTTGAGCATAACACAAGAAGCAGTAACCATGAGCAGGTCGAAGTCCAAGNGGTCAATCAGGTCTAGCCCCTGTCTCACCCGTCGGGACCTCCTGCGCGCCGGCGCACTGGGCATGGGCCTTCCCGGCTACCTCTCCTTATCCAAGGCTGCCAACACCAGTGTGGCACCGGAAGCAAACGGTTTCGGCAAGGCCCGCAGCTGTATCGTGGTTTTCGCCTGGGGAGGACTCAGCCACATCGACACCTTCGATTTGAAGCCGGGCGCAGGCAGCAACATCAAGAGCGCCTTCGGCTCCATTCCCACCACCATCCCGGGCTACCATATCTGCGAGCATCTACCCCTGCTCTCCAAGCAGGTCCACCGCATGACCCTCATCCGGAGCATGCATCACGATGCCCCCTCGCACCGTTCCGCAGCCTACTGGAACCTTACCGGGCATGCTCCACAGAAACCTGATAAGAACTGGCCCCGGACCCGCAAGGACTGGCCCAGCATAGGTTCCATGGTGGCCCATGCCCGGCACGACCCGGGAAGCAAACTTCCGGGCAATGTCGCCCTCCCTTATCCCATCTATGACGGAGGCTGGGCTAACGGACAGCACGCGGGATTCCTGGGGATGAAATACGACCCCGTGATCATGAAGCCAGACAAGGGCACGCCCTATGACGGAAAGTCCCCCGTTTCCGGCCACCTATCCTTTGACTTCATCGACGGTGTGAACGAACAACGCCTCGCGGACCGCCGGAACCTGCTGACCCGGCTTTCAGGCAGCGCCCAGCCAACTGAGCCCCTTGAGCACTATCAACAACGGGTCTTCGACATGTTGCTTGATGAAGAGACCCGGCGTGCCTTCAAGATTAACGACGAACCCGAACGCCAGCATCTCCGCTACGGATCTCATGTCCTGGGTCAGAGTCTGCTGACCGCCCGGCGATTGACCGGAGCCGGGGTTCCGCTGGTCACGGTTTACGCTGCAGCCGGGGACCTGAACGGCAGCGCGGGAGCCCATTTCGACACCCATGCGGACGGCTACAACCGACTGAAAAAGCAGATGCTGCCCCCACTCGACCAGGGACTGTCGGCCCTGCTTGACGACCTGCATGAAAGCGGACGTATCGATGACACTCTCGTCGTACTGCTGACGGAATTCGGCCGCACTCCCAAGGTCAACGGAGCAGGTGGTCGAGACCATTATCCCAGTGTTTATACCGTGGCCCTGGCCGGAGCCGGGGTGAGCGAAGGCCTTCTCTACGGGACTTCCGACAGGAATGGAGCCTTCCCGGACAGTGCCGCTGCCACTCCCGCAGACCTGCATGCCAGCATCTTCCACTGCCTTGGCATCCCCCCGGATCGCAGGATTCACGATATTGAAGACCGCCCCCTTCCCATGTGTGATGGATCGGTTCTGCCGGTTTTCTCCTGAGGGAAACTTTCCCCCGTCTCCCGGGTTATCCGAGGCTTGACGGAGCGAGCTTGGCCCAGAACCTTGTCGCCTGATGACGAAGATAATCCACGGAGCCATTGCCCTGTCCTCTATTCTCCTGACCCAACTGGGGTCCTTTGCCGCCCCGCCAGAAGCAGGAAAGATGATTCAGGTCTCTTCCAAGCAGGACAATCTCATCCCCTACTGGCTCTACCTGCCCAGAGAATACGCAACCAGCAAGAAGAAGCTCCCCGTTGTCATCTTCCTTCACGGAATGGGAGAACGGGGCAACAACCTTGATCGCGTCCTGGTCCACGGCCCTCCGAAGCTGATCGCGAAAGGAAAGCATTTTCCGTTCATCATGATTGCACCACAATGCCCCAATGATGGCCGCAAGGACAGGGAAAGCGCCAAGTCCTTCTGGTGGCATCCCGAGGGCCCCATCGACAAGGTAAAAAACATCATAGATTTCGAGAAGAAGCGCCTCGGGCGGATCGATCCCGACCGGGTCTATATCACCGGCCTGAGCATGGGAGGATTTGGAACTTACCAGATTGTTAGCCGCCACCCGGGCTACTTCGCCGCGGCAGCACCAATCTGCGGCCATGGTAACCGGATCACGGACAAGGAATCTCTCCAGAAGGCATTTGCCAACCTCCCGGTCTGGGCCTTTCACGGAGACCGGGACAATGTGGTTCGCCTTGCGGACCAGCAGAAGACCATCAAGCTGCTTGAAAAAGGAGGCGCCACTATCAAGTTCACGGTCTATCCCGGAGTCGGTCATGATTCCTGGACTCGCACTTACAACAACCCGGACTTCTACAAGTGGCTCCTCTCCCAGAAACGGAATCAAAACGGGAACGGAAGCCCTGAGTAAAGAGCCTCAAGGTCGCCGGATCCCCCACCAGAACAATCCCCTTCTTGCCTGAGAGGGCCCTTTCTTATTCCCACAGGGAGCAAAAACCAGCGCTGGCATCCAGCGTTGAAAGGGCACCTCATAATCCTTCCTTTTCCCATCGCCATCCTAGGGAATTATCCGCCACTCGTGGATACCGGCAGAAACACCCGGTTGTAGTCGAGCCTCCAGCCTGATGCTGTCGGTCCTGAAAGGCTTGAACTTCACTTCATTAAACTGATCCAGTTTGACAGGGTAGCCCCCAATGGCATCGGCAGCCTTCCACTTACCCTTGTAATGGTAAAGCACCCGCCAACTTTCCGGCACCTTACGGTCCCCTCCGTTGGCGAACCAGTAGACCTGAACCCCGGAAATCTTCCGAGGCTGCTCGAAATGATACTGCGCCCACTCCGCCTCCTTGACGTTGGGAATCCTTTTTTCTCTCCAGTTGGCAGGGTCATCCCACTCTCCGCCGTTACGTCCCGCCCATGTGTAATAGGCCTTCGGTCGCTGCCGATCCGCAGGAAGATCGGACTTTGGCGCAAGGACGGGAGCAGGCGGCATCGGGGGCGCGGTTTCAGGAACCAATCGAGAAGCGAAAACACTGAACTGGAGTTTCGTTCCAACCAACTGAAAGGTCCCCTGAAAATTCTGGCTCTTGTCCAGGTGAAAATCATTGGCATCCACATCGATGAAACTTGCCCCGGTGAAATCAATCAGGTTGTAACTCCGCCCCGCCTTGACTCCTCCCCGGTCCTTGATGGTTACCACCACACTCCGATTGCTGCTTCCCTGAAAGGTCCCTCCACTGATTCTCAACAGGTCCGCCTGGTCTCCGATCTCGAACTGCATGCGGGCTCCATCGTTAAGCTTGAGGCCATCCCGAAGGGTAAGGGTTCCAATACCATCTCCCGGTTCGATCCTGCCCCCGGAATTCACGACTACCAGCGCGGAACTTCCTCCCACCCCGATCGCCCCATTCCCACTGAGAGTCGCCCCGTGATTCACTTTCAAGGTCGACTTCGGGCTGATCCCTGATCCGCTCGTATTGTTGATCTTGAGCACTCCTGCATTCACAGTCGTGGGGCCCCGGTATCCCCGATTGTTTCGCAGGTCGGAATTGTAGACAGAAGCGTAATCCGCCGTAAGTTCACAAACTCCCTCTCCATTCTTGATAAGCCCTGCACCCGAGCACCAGGCATGAGCCCCCTGCGTCTCCTGGATCAGGCCATGGAAGCTGAGCCTGGCTCCCCTTGCGATATCCATCACCAGATCGTAGGTTCCGGCAGGAGACCACCCGGTGGTGGTCCAGGTCGACCCCGGCGCCCATGCATGCTCGCCACTCTTCACGGTAATGGACAGATCGCCGGCCCCATTCAGGTTTCCCGTGAAAGTATAACCATGCTTGGAATCGACGATCATTTCGCTGACCGAGTTCCGGGTCTCCGCATGATCGATCATTCCGGAAACCATGGCCGGTCCCTCAAGCACATCGGGAAAGCTCACTACCGCCTCGTTTTCCGGCTTGCGGACATTCTGCCACGACATGGTGGGTATGCTTGTATCTCCGGAAGAGGCAGGAAGCAGGTCATCACACAGGGCGGTGGCGACATGAGGGTAATAGAGATGAGACACCCCGGGGTTATAGGGGCGGGACGTGAGAGGCCTCAGATACGACGCCTGTTCTCCCTCGTTGCTGCCAGTGTAAGCAGGAACATCCGCGAGCTTACCTCGAAGGGCAGCTTCCAAGGTCAGCAAGGCCAGTGGTTCCGCTGAACACAGGTTGGCAATGCGATGCAACGGGCTCGCGGTAAAGAGTCCCTGTTCCGGTCGAAAATGCTTCCTAAAGGCGTTGTTGGCGATCACCCGGCCCAACTCCAGATAAGGCCTCTCGCCCGTAGCCTTGAAGAGTTCCACCAGAGGAAAGATCAGCAGGGGATCCTCCTGCCTGGTGGCAAGATTAAGCCGGGGAGACCTACCCTTTACCCCACCGATATCACCAAAGTCATTCCCCCGGCACATCGCCCGCAAGGTCTCCCAGATCTCTTCGTCTCCACTCTGCCGGTAACAGATGGCATATGCCAGGATGTTGGTCGGGGTCGGCGACCACGGCTGCCATGAGTTCTTAACTTCCTCGCCAGGCTTCGCATTCTCTTTTTCGCGTTCGGCAAGATCCGTTCCATCAAAGAGCATGTTACGCATCTTGTTGACCTCAGGGCGATAGCAGTGCCTGGCGTAGGCCTTGAGGTGCCCGAGCATTCTTTCGCGATAATACCGCCCCTTGGCTCCAAGTTCCTCTCCCACCCGGAGCATCGCAATTCCTCCGCCGTTCATGAAGCCCGCCGACCCCGAGGTGATCAGGGCATACTCGGGCACAGGCTCTTCCTCCGAGCCGAAGGTCCGCAGCGAAGTATGATGCCAAGGCGGAAGACCAGTATCCGGATGAGCACTCTCCGAATAGCGAGCATAGAGACGCTGGGCCCAGAACAACGGGCGGTCATCATTGTTGAGGCGCCCAAGCTGGGCCCCGGCATAGATGATGTCGGAGCCCGAATCAAAGAAGGTGAGGTTGCCTTTCACGATCCCCACCACCGGTTCGGTGATGGGCTGACTCCAGACCCTCTCCTCATTCAACTCCTTCACGTAACTCCCATGCCGGGTGAAGTTCATGAATCCCCAGTCCTGGATATGAGAATCCCAATGCGCGGTCATCATCCGACGGGCTGCCACCGGATCGGTCTCCCAGAAGATAGGGTAGTATGGGTAATCACGTTTCATCTCATGTCCACTCTTCCCGGCAGGCCAGTCATTTCCATCCCAGTGATCAGTATTCAGGTTCACCCAGCGGTGGTGCCCCATTTGCAGAAGACCATTTGGTGCCCGGTAATGCTCAAAAAAGTAGCGCAGACTCTCCTTGTAGGCCTCCTTGTAGCGAAGGTCTCCAGTCAAGTTGCTGACCCCGACCAGAAAGCGCATGAGATTTCCCTGATAGGCAAGATTCGAGGAGATAACAGGCTGGAACGGCTGTCTGGATCGTGGCCCCGGTCCCCCGAGGCGATGAATGTACATCTTCTCCGGTGCCCGGAGGGTGCTCACCTCCAAGGCATCCACGAACAGCGGGGTGTGCTTCTCTCCATAAGTATCTCGAGCATGCCGGAGCAGGGTCTCCGCATGACCCTTCAACCCCTCCATTCTTTCCTGATCCGTGGGTTGAGCCACTCCTCTCCCTGCCGCAAGAGCAAGGCAGATAAAGAGAAACGCTAACCCGGACTTCTTCACCCGGGAAAAAGGAATCAATCTGGAAGATGCTCTCATCATTGGATCAGGCCCTGAGGGGTGAGAAATGGATTCCCTGAAGCTATATTCCATACTCCTCCGAACGACGAGGCCGTAATAATCTCGAGAGAATGGTCAGGTCAGCGGAGTCTCCGTGAAGATCGGAATATAACCATCGTCCTGCCTGCATGATGACTCCAGGGCCTCATATTCCTCGACCCTGTTGTACATCGTAAAATAGACAAATGGGTCGCGAAGGAGACTTCGCTTCAAGCGTGCATAAGGATCCCCGGGCTGCGCCATCATGAGGGAGAGTCGGACCCTGTGCTTCGTTTCATAAAGGTATGCCAACCCCTTCCAGAGCCTCTCAACATTTCTGACTTCACCCACCGAATTCGTCGACCACAGGATCCTGTCGGTAATTCTCAGGGCAGCCACCACCTTGAAGAATCCCCTCGGGTTCTCGAGGGTCAGACTAAAATAATCCCCCCAGTTAATTGCCAGGGCCGCAGCGAGCATTTCCCCGTTCTTGCCCGGCAGCATGTAAATTCGACTCGTTCGGCTGTAGCCCCTGAGTCCCTCGAACATCTCCCTGAATGATTCGTAGGTGGGATACTGATGGAGCAAAACCCCGCCACGAGCCTGAACATTCCTCTCGTGAAACTCTCTGACCCGTTCCTCATCCCCGGATATATCCACCAGTTTCCGGCTCCACCTCCTGCTACGGTAGAGGCGGTTGATCTTGATGTAGGAATCGACTGGAAACTTGTTGTATCCCTTTCCGAATAACCGGGAGAGGGTCTTCATCGATCTCTTCATTCCCCGGTTCTCCCTGCCAAAGTTGGCATACCCCACATTGACCCCGTTGATCCTGGTTAATTCATCAAAGATTGAGAAGATGGTCGCGAACATTCCGCATTGCCGATAAATCGCCTTTCCATTTTCACTGTAGCTACTGACTCGCAGGAGGTTGTAGTAATAGGAGGGGAGAACCCTTCCGGTAGGGTGATCCCGGTAGTCAAAACAGTTCACATGGGAATACCCTGCCAGCCTGTAATTCCGCTTTCCTGCGCTATCCCGCTCCGCCAGCGGATGGAGGCACAGCACAACCAGAGCCCGCGCATTGATCGAAGCAAGAGAACGGGGCAGATCCCGGAAGCAGACCCTGAAGGTCACCTGCCCCTTACCCGTCTGCTCATCAATATGCTTCTCCGGGACCGAAATCACCTCCCGGCATTGGTGTTCGAAAAACTCCTGGGAAGCATGAAGATCCAACTCCCCAAGAACCTCATGCATTCTCCCAAGACACCTCACTGGAATCACGAACAGTTCAAGAGATCCCGTGAAACGATCAATGACCTCAATCTCAAAATCGTCACAACGCAGGAGCTCATCAGGATGAAAATCCCTCCCTCCTCCTTCGCGGGGACGGAAATAATGAAAAGTTCGAATCTTCCCCATGCCGGGCTCAAGTGAGGCTTCTCTACTGCCTCATTTTCCGGAGAGCCTCAATAACAAGGAACAAATCTTCTCCCCTGTGCAGAATCCCCGCCCTTGGGCAAACAAAGTCATGCACGGTTCACTTGATCTTGGCCCCCTGCCATGCAGCATTCCCACCCACTCATGCGAGTTGCCTTCCTCAGCCTGCTTCTCGTCCTTGCAACCGCCCTGCCAGGACAAAGTTCACCACCAGGCCGGATAGTCGAGAAGAACCCTGTCCTCCAGCCCCTTCCTCCCCGGGAAGCAATGAAGCACATCAGGCTTCCTCCGGGGTTCCGCCTCGAACTGGTGGCTTCTGAACCCCAGATCCGTGAACCCGTCGCCATCGCATGGGATGGGAATGGCCGGATGTTCGTGGCCGAAATGCGCGGCTACATGCAGGATATCGAAGGCACCAACGCCCGGGCCCCGGTAGGCAGGATCTCTCTCCACGAGGATACCAATGGCGATGGCAGGATGGACCGGCACTCGGTCTACCTCGACGACCTTGTCGAACCCCGTGCAATCCTTGCCGTCGATGACGGACTCCTCGTCGGCGAACCACCGGACCTCTGGTATTGCCGGGACCTCAATGGAGACGGAGTAGCAGACAGCAAGGTCCGGGTCTTCGACCGTTTCTCGATGAGATCCAGCAATGTCGAACATAAGGCCAATGGATTGCTGTGGGGAATTGACAACTGGATCCACGTTTCCCAGCACGATCGCTGCTACCAGTTAATCAACCGGAAACTTCAAAGCAAAAGCATCCTCGTGGTGGGCCAGTGGGGCCTGACCCGCAATGACACGGGTCGCCTCCTGTTCTCCACCAATGGACTCCCTGCCATCGCGCTCTTCGTGCCCCCTCGCTATCACCAGCCTGATCCCCGGAGACAAATTCGCCGCGGTCCGATGGCCGCAGCAATCCGCCCCATGGGGAATCACCATCAGGTCTGGCCCACCATGATTACTCCTGACCTCCAGAGCGGCCCCGGCATGGCCCGGGCCGCCGACGGAACCCTGCGTCAATTCACCTCTGCATGTGGGCAGACCGTATTCCGGGGAGACCGACTCGGTGAGGGAATCAACGGCGACTACTTCGTCTGTGAACCGGTAGGTCGTCTCATCCGCCGCTCAAGAGCCCGTTATACCAGCTCGGGACATATCGAGCTCACCAACAACTACGAAAAAACCGCCGGAGAATTTATCTCCGCTTCCGATGGAAACTTTCGTCCGGTCAACCTCTACACTGGCCCGGACGGCTGTCTCTACATCGTGGACATGTATCATGGTATCATCCAGGAGAAAGCCTACATCACTGACTACCTGCGAGGAGAAATTCTCAAGGCTGGCTACGAGAAAAACATCGGCCGGGGACGNATNTACCGGGTGNTCCGCGAGGGGGTNACNCCCGGACCAAAACCNAACCTGCTNGATGCCTCCTCCGCTGAACTGGTAAAGCATCTTGCTCATCCGAACGGCTGGTGGCGGGACACCTCCCAGAGCCTTCTCGTGACCAGGCAGGATCAGGCCGTTGTCCCNTCCCTNCGCGAAATGGCGACAGGCCACACCAGCGCCCTTGGCCGGTTGCATGCCCTCTGGACCCTCAACGGCCTGGGACAAGTCGATGACGAAACAATTTTCGCCCTTATCACGGACCGAGATCCCCGCCTCAGGGCGGCAGCCATCCGCGCGATGGAANACTCTCTCCGAAGCNCAACCCCNCCTGACTATTACCAGAAACTCCGGACCCTCGTATCTGACCCGGACCCTCAGGTCATCGCTCAAATCATCCTCACCGTCAGCCAGGNGGACAACGACCAGGGTCGAGATATCATCNTCCGCTGCNTCGCAAGAGACCCCATGAATGAAAGAGTAATCAACGCCGTGGCTTCTGCAGCTCCCCGCCCCCGACTGGTAGAACTACTCACCTCCATTCTGACGCATCCCACCTTCCGGGAAAAACCACTTAGCGAAGAAAACCAAGCCCAACTGGACAGGTGGCTGCAATACTGCATCACCGGCACCGTCTCCGGTGGAGGGCCCCTCGCCTTTGCCAGCCTCCTTGAGTTAATTGCAAAGACCGATGCCGACCAGGCCACCTCGATGCTGCAGATCATTGCCAGCACTGTCACCTCTCGTCGGCAGAAACCTCCTCAAGCCAGACTGGTTCAGTTTGCCGCCAAACCCGCGGGGCTCATCGCTCTCGAAAAGCGCCCCGAACAGTCCATCCGGGAACAACTTAAGTCGATCTCATTCATGTTCTCCTGGCCGGGCCTGCCAACCTACGGCCGGGACTTTGCCCACCAGTCCAGGCCCCTTGGCGAAACGGAACAACTCCTCTTCGACAAGGGACAGGCCATCTACCGCGAACTCTGTACCACCTGTCACGCTCCCGATGGACGTGGCCTGAAGAGCCCGGACGGCAGGAATCTTCTCGCCCCACCACTGCCCGAGTCCCCCCGTCTCGAGGAAAACCGCGAGGCCGCCATCCAGATCATGCTGCATGGATTGACCGGCGAACTCGACGGCAGGACCTACGAGGGACTGATGGCTCCCTTCGGAGCATCCAATGATGACGAGTGGGTGGCCTCCGTCCTCACCTACGTACGCCGTGAGTGGGGAAATGCCGGCAGCCCGATCCTGCCCTCACACGTAGCCGCCACCCGGGAGAAATTCAGGAACCGCACCATGCCCTGGACCCAGGAAGAACTCGACTGGAAGAAACGAGGCGAATAACGGATCCGGATCTCGGGGAAATCCTCTTGGGATGAACCCGGTTTCTGCGCAAAGTCCTGACAGCCTATGAACCCATTCCTGCTCCCCGGCCTTTCCCTGCTTGCAGCCACCTCGCTCCTCGCGGAGGACTCCTGGAAACCGGGGAAAGCCCCCAGGGCCATCCCGCCCGGAATGTTCAAGGTGGACCCCTCTCTGGAGGTCACCGTCTGGGCCACGACCCCCCAACTCTACAACCCGACCAACATGGATATCGACCACGCCGGTCGGGTCTGGGTCGCGGAGGGAGTCAACTATCGGGGTAACAAGGAACAGAGAGCTGCCGGCGACCGGATTGTGGTCCTGCAGGACACCAATGGCGACGGCAAGTGCGACCGTTCTCATACCTTCGTTCAGGAAACCGGATTCATCGCCCCCATGGGAATCGCAGTCTTCGACAATGTGATCTACGTCTCCCAACCACCGGACCTTCTGGCCTACACTGACGTCAACCGCGACCTGAAATTCGACCCGGCGGTTGACAAGCGGGAGGTCATCCTCACCGGGTTCAATGCCATCAACCACGATCACGGACTGCACTCCCTCGTAGCCGGACCGGAGGGGAAATTCTACTTTAACAATGGTAACTGCGGAGCGGTCTTCACCGATAAGTCGGGCCGGACCTTCTATCTCGGGGGGACCTATGGCAGCCGGGGACCCAACTGGCCGGCAGACCACCTTTCCACTACCGGGAAGACCTCCGGAGACGGACATGTCTGGATCTCGGGATTCGCCGTCCGGATGAACCCCGACGGGTCCGGGGTCGAGATCGTGAGCCATGGGCTGCGTAATACCTACGAGCAGATCATAACCTCTTTCGGGGACATGTTTCAGAATGACAACGATGACCCCAAGGGGTGCCGCACCTCCTTTGCCCTCGAATATGGCTGTGCCGGATACTTCACCCGCGATGGCAGGCAGCGCAACAAGGCCGTGCGCCGACCCGGACAGTCGTATGCCCGTATCCACTGGCGGCAGGACGACCCGGGAACCATGGATGCCGGGGATGTTTACGGCGGTGGCGCTCCCACCGGCATCACTTTCTACGAAAATGGCGCTCTCGGTGATAAATGGAACGGCACCCTGCTGAGCTGCGACACCGGGCTCAACACCATCCTTGGCTACCAGCCCAAACCGAGGGGTGGAACGTTCGAGCTCAAGCGCTTTAGCTTTCTCACCAGCAACCCGGACAGGGACTACGACGGATCCGACTTCGTCGGAGGGGGCCCTAAGAACAGTAACATCGACAAGGTCGCCCCCAGCTTCTTTCGTCCGAGTGACGTCACGGTAGGACCTGATGGAGCACTCTACTTCTGCGACTGGTTTGACCCTCGAGTAGGAGGTTCCGGCCACATGGACAGCTCTTTCTCAGGAACCATCTACCGTATCGCCCCGCGCGGTTTCAAGCCAACCGTCCCCTCAATCGACCTCAGCACCATCGCGGGCCAGATCACCGCCTTACGCAGTCCTGCGGTAAACGTCCGCCACCTCGGATTCCGCAGCCTCCGGTCCGCAGGCACCAAGGCCTTGCCCGCCGTGAAGAACCTGCTCCGGGACCAGAACCAGTGGGTCGCGGCCCGGGCCGTCTGGCTCCTTCCCTATCTCGGGGAGGAGGGCATCGCTACCTGTCTCGCTCTTCTGAAGGATAAGCGCTCCCAGCACCGGGTTCTTGCCTACCGGGCCCTCCGCCGGGCCGGCCACGACATGATCCCCCATGCCCGCCTCCTCGCCCGGGATCCTTCACCTCAGGTCCGGAGGGAAGTCGCCCTCTCTCTTCGCGATCTTCCCGCATCCCGCACCTCCTCGATCTTTGTTGACCTCGCCCGGCGCTGCAACACCACCGACAAGAACTCCCTCGAGGCCATCGGACTCGGAGCCGCAAACCAGGAAAGCACAATCTGGACAGCCCTCCATGAGGCTCTGCAACCGGGTCCACCTGCTGCCTGGCCGGAGAGCTTCGCTCGCCTGACCTGGCGCCTGTGGGGAGCCCCCTCTCTCGATCACCTCAAGACCCGTGCCAAGGCACTGAGAAATATTGAGGTACTGAAACGCATGGTTCTGCCCTCTC
>PAQU01000013.1 GCA_002709395.1 Roseibacillus sp.
CTTCCCCTGGTCGTTGATTGTGACCCGGGTATTGCGGGAATAGAGCAACCCTTTGCGCTGACTTTTCACGCCCGCAGGAAGATCGGATTCATCAATCGATCCGATCATTGCCGTGAACGCCTGATCTGTAAGCGCCTTGAGAACCGGAATCTTGTAGGTCTCCCATTTCAGTAACCGTAACGGCAAGGCCTCTCCCTTACCCGGTCTCCAATCCGACGGGACCGAGACGCGAAATTTCGCATCCAGCTTGAAGTCAAATACTCCTTCGAAGCTATTGATTAGGAGTCCCACCGTTCAACAGAAATAAGTGCACTTAAGTACACTTAAGGACACTAGTCAGTCAATCTAAAATATTAGCTCCTTAAGTCCCTGATAAGCTTTTATTGGTTCGCTTATTTTTAAAAATAATTGAGCTCTTCCGCTCGGGAAATCACATATGGATAAAAAGTTTTTCTCCCTGCCGCCAATTATCATCACAAAGAACACAAAACTGCTATGATCGAGGTCATTCAGACTAATGGGTGTACCATTATAGTCCCCGAATATATTCAGTTCGCTACTGGTGTCACCCAGCTCCCTTTTACCCCTTCAGGAACCAAGCGACCTGCAGATCTTGGGACCGCTGTCCCGATGAATTTTGCGCCCCCTACCCCGGGGCCTTACTTCACCTTGATAAGAAGGCGCGCATCATTTTCTTCAGCCTTCATCGGATCAGGAAACCAGTTCACGTAAAAGCCATGGATGATCTTCTTTTTCTGCACGAACTCTATGACTCCATAATCCGGGTTGGCGGTAGTTAGCTGAAATTCATGACCGCCATATCGGTCAGATTCAAGAGCGAAGGCCCGGGCCCCCTTGGGGCACTCTTCGGTTAGAACCGAGTCATAATCCTCGAACTTAATCCGGGATGCCCTTCTTCCTCCGACTGGCAGAACCGAAATCCGGGTATCTTCCAGCTTGGACTCAGTCTCCCTCTTCTCCAGGTCAGCGTCATCAATATGCCTGAAGAGATCACCAACAAGAACCTTCACTCCCGGTCGTAGATCTCCCTTGCTTTCTCCCTTGTCAATTATCCTCGTGGAGATCTCCAGACCGCTCTTGGTGAAGACATGGACAATCCGGGCCTTGATCCCTCCTGTAAAGGTTGCCGTGAAGCCAAGCGGTTTACGAAGTGGCGGCTCCGCTGTTTCCTTCCCGAAATCCTCAAATCCATCCTGAACCATCCTCCGGGAAATCCATCTGCTCTCCCCCCCCTTTCCTTTCACTTTTTCCTCCACTACGTAGTAGATCTTCAAGGTACACCCTCCAACGGAGAGCCGTTTCCGGTTCTTTATGAAGAAAAGTTCCGCATCCCCGTCTCCTCCAATGACAAACTCAAAGTCCCGCGATTCCGAGAAGGCTAACCAGCAACCCAGATATGGCTTGTCCAAGGTGGCTGGCAATTCCTCAGACGCGGCCGGCAGGAAGAGTCCAAGGGTCATGCTGAAGGTGACGAGGAAACGCTTCATGACGGACCGTTAACAACAACCGGAGCTTTTCACCAGCGCAATTCTGGGCTTTGCTCTTGGCCAGATGACCATTGAGGAGCTGGAGCAGAGCGCTCAAAATGACGATACCCCTCCCCGCGATCTAACCGACGAAATGCGCTCGCTCTGGTTCGCCAGAGCTGGCCGATGGGATGAGGCCCACGATCTCTGCACCCGTATTCCCGATCCAGATGGAGCTTGGATTCATGCTCATCTTCACCGGGAAGAAGGCGATCTTTCCAACGCCCGCTACTGGTATAACCGTGCACGTCGTACAGAACCGGGCGGATCCGTAAGTCTTGAGGCTGAGTGGAGAATCCTTGTCACCCACTTTCTCTCCAGAGCGTAATCTGTTTTAGCTTCAGCGATGCCTGATAAGAATGTCCGCCGCGCTGCTGTTTCTGCCCTGAGAGCATGGTCCAAGGGTTATCTCTACGCCGACTCCCTCGTCGAGCGACACGCCAGGCGGAACCATCTCTCGCAATCCGACCGGGGCCTCCTTAACAGCATTCTGCTCTCCGTCCTGAGGAACCGGAGCCTTCTGGATCATTGGATCGGTATGCTCCGAAAGGGAAAACTCGACCACGAGACTCGCGACATCCTCAGAGTGGGAGTATGCCAGCTACTTCTCCTCGGTATCCCTGATCACGCCGCTGTCAACGAAACCGTCGGCTGTGCCCGAAGGGCTGTCCGAGGTTTGATCAATGCAGTGCTGAGGCGCGCGGTGGCCGCTCGAAACACACTTTTTTCGGAACGGGAAAAACTCCCCCCTGCTCTCAGGTTCTCCCATCCCGAATGGCTCTGTAAACGTTGGGACAGGCAGTTCGGCAGCGCTGCTACTCAGACGATTCTCTCCTGGAACAATGAGCCTGCCCCTGTCATCCTGAGACTTAATCCCCTCGCCCCGTCCCAACTTGATGCCAGCCCTGTAGAAGGTCTGACTCCTGCCGGGGTGGATGGTTATTTCCTGCTTGATGGTCTGCTTCCTCCCCACTGGACGGATGAGGGACTGGTCTACGTGCAGGACCCATCAACCAGGCTTGCAGTGGAGCTTCTGGCTCCCCAGCCAGGCGAGACCATCCTGGACGCATGCGCAGCACCGGGAGGAAAATCCTCCCTTATTGCGGCGGCCATGCAAAATGAAGGAGTTCTGTTCTGCACCGATTCAAACGCAAAGCGTCTTCCACGCCTTGCCGATAATCTGAAGCGACAGCACCTCTCCATTTCTACGGAAGAGGTTTTTGACTGGACGGAGGAACCTCCGGTCGAATGGAAGGGCCGCTTTGATCGCATCCTCCTCGATGTTCCCTGCTCTAATACTGGGGTTCTCAGGCGCCGGGTGGACGTTCGCTGGCGTCTCAGACTGGAACAGATTGAAGTGCTCTCGAATATTCAAAAACAAATCCTGCGGAATGCTCTTCCTTGCCTGAAGCCAGGAGGACAGCTGGTCTACTCCACCTGCTCCCTTGAACCGGAAGAGAACGAAGAGCAAATAGCGGCCTTTCAGGATTCTCACCCCGAAGTCGAATTAGTGGAGTCCCGGCGCTCTCTCCCCTTTCAGGATGGATTTGATGGCTCCTACGCAGCACTTCTCCGCCTCCGAGGAGGATCTTAACTGGAAAACCCTCCTGAATTTCGCCTCCCTATTTGGATCCTGCCGCTCTATCATAGCGGCGTGCGCAATATTCTCAGTCTGCTGCTGGCCCTGGCTATTCTGCTCTCTACCGGTCTCTTCGCCTGTTTCTATATCAATATAAGCGGGAACTCGAAGTTCGAACGGGTAGATGAAGACGCAAAGGCGTCTCCCGGGGAGCAAACCGAGACACCCTCTCCGCCATCACAGCCCTGACTCCGGCGGATCCGGGCAATTACTCCAGTCCATGACAAAAAAACGCCCCAGGGGTCGAATCCCGGGGCGCTTGTCTGAAGTCTTTCCGGTCGGAAAATCAGTCGTCTGTCAGTGAAAATGACTCCTCCTTTTCGGGCGGAGGCACATCATCCTTCGGCTTGTCTCGATCTCGATTCCGGCCACCCCGGTCTCCTCCACGATCGCGCCCTCCACCACCGCCGCGTCGGCCACCGCCACCACGTCGGCCACCGCCGCGCTCATCTCTTTCATCACTATCGTCGCTTTCTCCCCGTGCTTCGCGGATTGCGGCACGCATGCTCATCTTGACCCGGCCTTTTTCGTCCACCCCAATACACTTGGCGGTGACCTCATCTCCGGTCTTCACGACATCTTCCGTTTTCTCAACCCGTCCTTCGGCCAGCTCGGAAATATGAATCAACCCATCCTTGCCGGGCAGCACTTCCATAAAGGCTCCAAAAGCCATCGTATTGACAATCTTGCCGGTATAGGTCGTTCCAACCTCTACCTCGGCAAACATGTCCTCGATCATCTTCTTGGCGCACTCAAGCGACTCCGCCTTGGAGGCGTAGATGTGCACCGTGCCATCGTCCTCAATGTTGATTTCGGCACCTGACTCAGCCTGGATTCCCTTGATGTGTTTTCCACCGGGTCCGATCAACTCCCCGATACGGTCAGGGTCAATCTTGACGGACTCGATCCTCGGAGCATGCTCGCTGAGTTGACCCACTTCAGGAATCGCTGCAGTCATCGCTTCCTGCACCTTGGTGCGACCTTCCTTGGCAAGGTGGACCGCATTCTCAAAGATATCCAGGGGAATTCCACGCAGCTTCAGATCGAGCTGGAATCCGGTAATCCCTTCACTGGTTCCACAAAGTTTCCAGTCCATGTCCCCGTAAAAGTCCTCGCTCCCGATGATATCCATGAGAAGCTTGTGGTCCTTCAGGTTGCCATCGTCATCGAAATCCGTCACCAACCCCACGGAGATCCCGCTTACGGGACGCTTCAGCGGCACACCAGCCTGCAGGAGCGACATCGTGCCGGAGCACACCGTGGCCATTGAGGACGATCCATTCGACTCGAGCACTTCCGAGGTGACCCGAATTGCATAAGGGAATTCCTCCAGATCCGGAATTACGGCCTCTATGGAACGCTCGGAGAGGGCTCCATGCCCGATTTCCCGCCTGTTCAACCCTCCGAACCGTCCCGACTCACCGACCGAGAAGGGAGGGAATGAATAGTGCAGGATGAAGTGCTTACTGTCTTCACCCCCGGCGTAATTGTCAAAATACTGTTTCTCGTCCGCGGGAGCCAGCGTAGTGGTCGCCAGCGCCTGTGTTTCTCCGCGGGCAAACAGAGCGGAACCGTGTACGCGGGGAAGAATTCCAGCTTCCGCAGTCAGGGGACGAAGTTCCTCCACTTTACGGCCATCAGCCCGGATTCCTTTCTCAAGGATGCTGATCCGGAAGGCCTTCTTCTGGATATGCTCAAAGGCCTGCTCGATCGCAAAATCCGAGATTTCAGGATCTGCTTCTTTCAGGGCAGCCTCTACCTCATCCCGCAGGGCTCCTACCGCCTTGGCTCGCTCGACCTTGCTTGGCTTGTAAATCGCATCTTCAATCCGGTCTCCTGCCACACGGTATCCGATCTCAAGATGCTCTTCCTTGGCGACGGTCACGGTATACTCCCGTTTTTCCTTACCGCATTGAGCCACCAGTTCCTCCTGGACTTCCACCAGCGTGGTGACGTGCCCCTGGGCAAATCGCAGGGCCTCTACAAAATCCGCTTCCGGAATCTCGTCAGCAGCACCTTCGATCATGACAACGTCGGTCTTGTTTCCGACATAGACAAGGTCGAGGTCGCTTTCAGCCCGCTGCTCGAAAGTCGGATTGACAATCAACTCACCTTCCACTCTGCCCACACGGACGGCCCCGATCGGCCCTGCAAAGGGAATGTCTGAAATAGCAAGAGCAGCCGAGGCTCCATTCATGGCCACGATGTCCGCGTCATTAACGCCATCAGCAGCAAAGAGAATCGCGACAATCTGTGTATCGTAGAGATAGCCTTTCGGGAATAATGGCCGCAGAGGACGATCGGTCATCCGACACGTAAGAATTTCCTTCTCTGTAGGACGCCCTTCGCGCTTGAAGTAGCCACCAGGAAACACTCCGGCCGCAGCGGCCCGCTCCTTGTATTCTACCGACATGGGAAACCATGTCTGCCCTTCGCGAACCTTGGTCTGCGATACCGCCGTCACCAGGACCACCGTGTCCCCACAGCGAACTGTTACTGCGCCATCTGCAAGTTTTGCCAATTTACCCGTTTCGATCACGATCGGGCTCTGGCCGACATCGGCCGTTACTGTATGTGTACTCATCTTTCGTTTGCGTTATTTCATCACGCTCCCCTCTCCCCTTGGAGAAGGCAGCTTCGGGTTATGGAACTGGCCTTTCTTTCCGGAAGGATTTCCCAGGAGAACGGACAGCTATGGTGTGAGAGACAAACAAAAGGCCAAAGCGACTGACTGCGAGACAGGGCAGACGGACAGGTTATCGACGCAATCCGAGCCCAGCTACGATCTTCTGGTACCGCTCCTCGTTATCCTCTTTCAGGAAGTCGAGAAGCTTACGCCGACGTGCCACGAGGGTCAGCAGTCCACGCCGCGAGGAGAAGTCCTTGCTGTGAGTTCCAAGATGTTCGGTAAGGTGCTTGATGCGCTGCGTTAGCAACGCCACCTGATAATCCGCACTTCCCGTATCTTTATCGTGAAGGCGGTATTCGGTCGGATCAATTGTCGATTCACTCATTGCTTTCGCACGCTTCAGACCAGTGCGATTACCAGTCTGCCCTTTTTGCGGGGAGGCGGAAGAAGAACAGAATTCAGGGGGAATGCAACACTTATACACAGGATTTCGCATACCCTTTCAGGATCTTTCTCACCCGCATGATCTCTCATATTACAGCAAATCCAACTCCCGGCAGGTCTCTGCTTCGTCCTGTTCAGCCTCAAAACCCCCTTCAAGCCCCAGCCTGATTCCCGGGAGGGTTGGAAGTAATGAACTCCACGACTTCATCCTCATTTTCGGCAAGATACAGATAGTTGACATAATCCTTTCCCTCCGCCTGTCGAGCCAGGCAGTCATAGACAAGGGTCTTCTCTCCAAAGTGCTGTCTGCCAAGAAATACCATCGGACTGATCACTCCGTATGTCGCGTAATGATTCTGGGTTGCATCCTGAAATACTTCCTGGGTTGTGCCTGCGCTACCGGGGGCGAAAATGATCCCGTGAAGAGCGATCGCGAGCAGGCCATCCTCCCGCAGGCTGTTGGAAAAGTATTTCGCGATATGAACTGAAAAAAGGTTACTTGGTTCATGTCCGTAGAACCATGTAGGCACCGCCAGGCTGGAGCTTCCATGGCGAAACATGTCGAGGACCTGCTGCGCACACTGCATATATCCCTCGTCCGTATAAACCGGAGCGGCGCTCAGAATTCCCAACGCTTCTTCCAGTTCTTCCTCGCTGACCCCGGAAAGAAAGGCCCCCAGATTCGCGGCCTCCATGATTCCGGGGCCTCCCCCGGTCGCAATAAAATAGCCGCATCGCGTCAACTCCCGGGCAATACGGGCCACCTTCCTGTAGTAGGGGTCACTCCGCGGGGTCTTGTGTCCACCCATTATCCCCACCACCTTCTTGGCTCCGTCCCCTTCGGTCCGTCCCTCCAGCAGGTCACGTAGAGCATCATCAATGGCGTGATCGTGCAATCGCTGGGAAAGAGACTCCAGCACCCCGGGACTATCGCGCCCATGTGCCTGAAAGTGTTCGTAGATCTTCTTGTCCACACTTTGGTCCCTGCCCGGGGCCCAGCCATCCATCAACTCTGCGCGGGAATAGAGCCGCGGCCTGAATGGATTGTATGGCAAATCAGGAAAAGCCGGTAGCACGGTTGCCCCCTTTTCCATCAGAAACTCCACGTTGATTTCATCTGGAAACCGGCAACCAAGGAAAACCGTCCCATCACACTTGAGTTCCTCCCATGCAAAACCGGCCTCCCTCAGGTCCAACCCCTGCACCACCGCATGACTGAGCCCGTTCCCCTGCCTTGAGAGGGAGAGCATCGAGTCAAGTTCCCTGACATAACCCTGATTCATCGCCCGTCTTTGATTACCTCCTGCTTCAGGACCCCGATGAACGGCAGGTTTCGGTAAAGCCCCCGGAAGTCCAGTCCGTAGCCAACCACGAATTCATCTCCAATATAGAAGCCCACATGGTCTGCATCAACCTCGGCATCCCTCTCCTTGTCCTTGCTCAGGAGAACACAGGACTTAACAACTTCGGCTCCCTGCTCCCGCAGTTTTTCTCCA
Organism: Roseibacillus sp.; assembly: GCA_002709395.1. Lineage (GTDB taxonomy): Bacteria > Verrucomicrobiota > Verrucomicrobiia > Verrucomicrobiales > Akkermansiaceae > Roseibacillus_B. The sequence goes on from PAQU01000013.1 coordinate 7,756, forward strand.
ACCGCGGCAAGAGTACGTCCGGTATCAAGAATATCATCTACCAGCAGAACCGAGCGTCCTTCCACCGCAGGCAATTTCGCATCCAGGAAATCCACCTGCCCCGAACTCTCCGTTGCCCCGTGGTAACTCGCCACATTGATACATTCAATCTCAAGCGGAATAGGCATGCGCCGCAGGAGATCAGCAGTGAAGACAAGAGCCCCCTTCAGGATCACAACCACCACAAACTCACGACCACTGAACTCTTCAAGGATTCGCGCCGAAAGAACGTCAAGTCGTCTCTCGATCACTTCCTCATCAATGAGGACTTTTTCCACATCGTCATGCACGGCTCAAAGTATGCACTACTCCTCCTCTTCTAAAACCCAAAGCGTCAAAACAAAATATGAACCCTCGTTTTCTTGCCCTTATGACAATTCGGCGAGAGCCTGTTTCTGGCGATCGATAATACGGTAATTCACGAAAGACTTCTCGTGACAATCGAGATATCAGTGATTACTAAAGACCCATGAAAACAGTATTTGTCGCCCTCGCGATCCTCTGCTTCCCCTTCTTCTTCCTTACTTCCTGTAACAGCAGTGATAAAGGGGAAGCCGCGCCGCAAACCCCCGAAAAGGAGCAATCCGCTCCTGCCACTGGACAAACTTCCGCCCCGGAAGCAGAAGAAACCACCTCGGATCAGGCACCAGAAGAGAACCCTGCACCAGAAGAGAACCCTGCACCAGAGGACGACCCTGCGCCGGAAGAACAACCTGCACCAGAGGAGCAACCAGAACCCGCTGACCCTGGAACTCCGGAGGAAGGGGCAACCAATACGACCGAGGAACCCGCACCAGCTGGAGCCCCCAAGCAACCCGCTCCTCCGTCGGTAGTCGCATTCACCGCCGAGCTCATGGAAAAGGGCATCCTGAAAATCCTGAATGATCTTGAGAATGGTGAGGCACAAGGGAGAGAAAACCCTCTTGAGATGATACGCACCCTGAGCGAATTGAGCGAGAAGATGAACAGCCTCGATATCGAAGCGTTGCCAGAAGATCTCAAGAACCCAGTCAATCGTTTTCAAAATGCCACCGCAGACATGGCAGCTCACATGGAAGAAATGCCAATCCCAGCCGAAGTCCTGGAAGGCGGACAGGAAGCCATCGGCCCTTGGTTCATCGAGAAGATGGCCGAGGACCCTCTCTTCACCCAGGTCATGCAGGACTGGGGAGAGACCATGCAGGAAGTGCAAAGCGAAATGGAGGAGTCTGGCGAGGCCTTCGAGGGAGCATTTGAAAAATACGATATCGATCCCTCTGCAGAATAGGAATACCCGAACTCCGGGAGATATTGAGGGAGGAGACCCTTTTGCAAGGAGGGGATAAAGATGGTAGGGAGTCTCCATGCTCCCAAGAATCCTCCTTTTCATTCTCCTTCCTTCCCTCCTTCCAGCCGATCCGGCGCTTCGCAGCAGCCCTGCGCTCAAGCTGACTTTCGACACAAGACAAGGAGCGCTTCATCAACTCCAGGTCAGGAGAGATCAAGAATGGAAGGACATTGGAGCTGCCATCCGGGGCACCGGAAAATCCTGGTCGACGTTTCAGCCAGAGGGTGAATACCGCCTGCACTCTCCCACAGAGGAATGGGCCTTGGTATGGGCTGACGAGTTTGATGGAAGCCAGATCAATTTCCACAAGTGGGAGAAGGAAGAAAACAACTATGGCGGGGGAAATAACGAACGACAGGCCTACCGCACGGAGCCAAAATACAGCTTCGTTAAAGATGGGCTCCTGAATATTGCCGTCTACCGGGATCCTCATTCTACCAGCGACGGAAAGACCCAGCCCTATTCCTCTGCCAGACTCAGAACCATGAAACGTGGTGACTGGACGTTCGGGAGGTTCGAGATCCGGGCCAAGATGCCGGACGGGCAGGGAATCTGGCCCGCCATCTGGATGATGCCCACACACTCTCCGTATGGCGGGTGGGCCGCTGGTGGAGAGATCGATATCGTTGAATCACGTGGCAACAAGGTTCATGAGACCCTCGGGGCCCTGCACTTCGGAGGCAAGTGGCCTGATAATGTCCATCTCGACCACACCTACCGGTTTCCGGGGAAAAATGCTGCCGAGGATTTCCATGTCTATGCGGTGGAATGGAGTGCCGATGAGATTTCATGGTTTGTCGATGGCAGGAAGTGGAAGACCCGCCGGAAAAGCGAGTGGTGGTCGGCAAGCGCTCGAAAGAACCCTTCCGCTCCCTACGACCAACCATTCCATCTCATTCTCAATGTCGCGGTAGACGGAAGATTTTTCGAAAAAGAAGACCAGAAAGCCGACCGTATTCCTGCCAGCCAGTTTCCCCAGGTAATGCAAGTTGACTATGTGAGAGTCTACCAGAGGAACAGGTGAACCCTCTGGCTTACTCGCCCCGGTCACGACCGTTGCGATTATTCTCCTGATTTCGGATCAAGCCAAGTGTATGAAAAGGGCATGAGCACGCGTAAGATCATCCTGTCCGAACTGCGCGAAAACTATACGAAGGGCGGACTCGCAGAGGAGGATGCCTCTCCCGACCCCTTTCTTCAGTTTGAGAACTGGCTGTCACAAGCAATTGATGCTGAGGTAATCGAGCCAAACGCCATGACTCTTTCCACTGCCAGCGCCGAAGGGGAACCCACCTCCCGCACCGTTCTCCTGAAGGGACTGGATGAGGAAGGTTTCTGCTTTTTCACCAATTATGGATCCCGCAAGGCTCGAGACCTGGATGCCAACCCAAGGGCGTCCCTGGTCATTCACTGGCGGGAACTGGAGCGCCAGGTAATTGTAAGGGGGAAGGTGAGCAGGACGACCGAAGAAGAATCCAGAGATTACTTTCGATCCAGGCCCTATGGGGCCCGGATCGGGGCCTGGGTCTCAGAGAAACAAACTTCCATCATCCCTGACCGGGCCACTCTCCAGAACCGTGAAGCCGAACTTCAAGCCAAATGGCCCGAAGGATCGGACATCCCCCTTCCTCCCTTCTGGGGAGGCTACCGGCTTCATCCTGATTATATTGAGTTCTGGCAGGGGCGGCCAAGTCGACTCCATGACCGACTGCTCTATACGCGGGAGGACACCAGATGGGAAGTCTCCCGCCTCAGCCCCTGACGTTCCCTCCCTGCATCCGGCGCTTTCGCGCTTTCTCCTGTTGTAGAAATACGGGCAGCAGGTGCTCCTGAATGAAGGCGAAGGCCTCCTGAAGACCCTCTTTCTTGTATACTCGTCCAATTTGCGCCTCCACAAGGGTCGGATTGCCAATAACCCGAAGGAAGTCATTGGAGGTGCAACGGATAAACTTCTCTCCATCAAGCATTCCATCCTCCCGGAGAATCCACTCCCGTACAAAGAGAGCGAGAACGGCATCACCTACCCAGGCCTCCTCCCGGTCCCGGGTCAATTGTTCCTCATTGTGCTTCATCAGAAGGTGCTAGGTCGACTCAATGCGGAGCTTCTTTTCAATCCGGTCTCGCATTTCACTCTCGGATTCCGGATCCCAGTAACCACTATCCAGCTCAATAAAAATTCCAGCATACGGAAGGGCGGTGGAGGTCTTGAAGACTACTACTGTAAACTTGTTGGCATTATCTTCCAACAGGAGGGACAGTGATCTGAATTCCATCTCCCGGGACGGATATCCCCGCAAGGCTGCTTCGACCGTACGCCGGTAACTAGTGATCCCGGGAGCTCGATCGTTGGGAATCTCTGCCAGTTCCCGCGCAAGATAAATCCGCGGTTTCACATTTTGAACCCGCTCCAGTTCCTTGAGAATCTCCTGAAGGACTACCGGAATCTCATCTTCAATAAAGATGGTCCTCACCCCCGGACGACTATGCAGCGGAAAGGCCGCATCACCGATCACGATCCAGTTACGATATCCGAGGGTTTGCAACTCCTGCTTGATCACCCTCGCCCATGAACGCGAGCCACGGGGCTCCTCGTAACTCCCTCCTCTCCCCGAGCACCCCGAGAAAAGAACCCCCAGGACGAGGGCCACAAGGGGTAGCAGGCATCGTTCACAGCACCTCACGGAGAGGGAAGTCTAGGCACTCTCCTGTTCCTGTCAACGAGAGCCAATCGATTCCTATGACAGGCCTATTTCCTGACGAAGCGCACTTAAATCAATCTTTCCCAGCGCAGTCCTCGGGAGACGTTCGACAACTCGTGCCTGTTCCAACCTCGCGTATCCTGCCTTCGAACGATTCACCCCCTCGATGGCACGACCCACGTCATCAGCCAATCCCTCCACCACGGGGAGAAGCCTCCAACCCCGGCGACCATCAGGAACGGGAAGAAGGCACACCTCACTGCCATCCAGGTGTGCTCCTACTTCATCTTCGAGGGCCTGCACATCTACCAACTCCCCCATGATCTTCAACTTCCGGTCCGCACGCCCGCACATGACAAGCTCTTTACCCTCAATTTCGACAAGATCTCTGCTTCTGAACCATCCTTCGCCATCCTTCACTCCAACCCGGATGATTTCATCCTTCTCCCTTTGCAAATAAGCTTCACAAAGAGCCTCTCCTCGCAACTGAAGACACCCATCCTCTCCTACCCGGCATTCCCAGGCCGGAAGCACAAAAAGCGGTCCTGACCGAAACTCTCCTTCGATATTTTCCAATGTATCCGTAGCTACCTGAGAGCCGGTCTCTGTCATTCCGTAACTTTGCAGAAGCGGCCAGCCAAGTCTCCGGGCAATCTGCCCCTCCTGCTCATTCAGCCTGCCTCCACCTACCACCACAGCCCGCAACGACGCTGGAGCTTGTAACTCAATGGAAACAAGGTCATGCACCTGGGTAGGAACAAGGGAGGTCAGGGTGCATTCGGTTTTCTCAAGCTTGTCCCTGAATCTCTCAGCATCCCAGGACTCCTCGAAATGATGCAACGCACACCCCCCAACGAAGGCCCGGGCCCCCATTCCAAATCCACCTACATGATAAAGCGGAAGAGCCACAAGAAAACTGTCACCAGAACCAATCTGAAGATGAAGATTCACCGCTCTTGCCGAAGCGAGGAGTGCCCTCCTCCGGAAGAGCACCCACTTGGGCGCACCCGATGAACCGGAAGTAGTAAAGATCACTGCCTCTTCTCCCTCCAGCAGGCGCCCGAGATGCTCTCCCTCGGACTCAAGACCCGGAGGAGCGAGAACCCGGCAGTCATCCGACTCCCAGAAAGCGGATTCCGTTAACTCAGCCGCTTCCATGGCAATTTTTCCAAAAGGTCATCGAACCCAAGTCCTGTTCCCCCGGGTGAAACGAAACGCGGTCCTGCCGGTCCGAGTCGCTCGGAAAACTCATTGGTTTCGAATAGTTCATGCGTCTGCAATCCGCAGATCCCGGGTCGTAGTCCATGGGTTGCCAGCCTGCCTGCCCACCACGCCGCATAGCACTGCCCGAGCGGGTGGTCCATGTTACTGGTAATCACCAGTTTTCTCTTTTCCAGGAAATCCATTCTGATGGCGTCCCGTCCCGGCTTTAGAACCAGCACATGATGCCCCGGAGCATGCAAGTCTACCTCTCGATCGAGAGCCAGTTCCAATCCTGAAACCTGACTGATCTCGGCCCAGTCACCTTCTCCCCAGGGACAGGGGTCTTCCAGAAAATCAATCCGGTTCTTCAAATAGTCTGGCACACNACGACAGAATCCAAGGACCTCATCCTTNCTCAGCACTTCATTGAAATCGAACCTCCAGGTCAACCCCGGCCAACGATGCGCAAACCCATGGAGCCTCTCCAGTTGCTCCTCAAACCCATGACCGCTCTTGAGTTTTACGGTCGAAAACCCCCTTCCTACTGCCTCCTCCAGGACTGCTGCCGTGCACCCCGGAAGGGTCGCATGACTTTCAGGTATATCCTGCTCTACCTTATCAATCATGGACTGCTTTCGGCCTCGCCAGTAGCCGTCATCAGATGCCATCTGCACGGCGCTCCGCGCCATTCCTGAGGACACTTCCCCACTGCGCAATTCCTCAAGAAGATCTTCCAGACCAGGATCTCCCAGCTCAGGCCAGGGATGAAGGCACCCATAGCCGTCTCCCATGCGAATGAGGGCCCCCGAAAACTCCGACCGCCCGGAGACCGCATTAAGCTTCTCCCTGCTCTTCAGGACATAGCGCCAGAGGTAGATAGGCTTCCGCACCGGGGTAAATCTAGCTTCTTACGGAAAATTCGCACCGCTAAACCACAACCGAGATCATAAAGAACACAGCAAAGAGAACCAACTGCAGGGCCGCGTAACCCAGAAAACGGTTGTAGTGGCGCCCTGGAGGAGAGGCCATTACCCCCCTTACGGAGAAGGCTCCTACTACAAACCANGGGACGCTTAGCAACGGAAACCAGGGCACTCCATACCAGAGTCCACAGAAGGTGAGCATCAGGCTCAGAGCTATGAATCCAGCAATTACAAGCTGGAGATTACCCCGCCCAAAGCGAACTCCCAGGGTTCGCTTCCCGCTCCGCCGGTCTTCCTCCAGGTCCCGCAGGTTGTTTATTGAAATAAGTACCGCGCACAAGAGGCCCACCTGCAGGCCCAGCACCCCTGCCGACCACGTCCACTCCCCTGTCTGCACGAAGAAGGTTCCCCCCACGGCTACCAACCCAAAAAACAGGATGACGAATAACTCTCCCAGACCGTGATACGCCAGTGGGAATGGCCCACCAGTATACCCATAGGAGAGATAGAGGGACGGCAATCCTATCGCGATGACAATGGGCCCGCGGGACTGCACAAGGGGCAGCGAAGCAAGACAGGCCACAAGAAGAAAAAAACAAGCGCCTCCATATACAGCACGACGTGAAAGCAGACCACTAGCCGTTGCCCTTTTGGGGCCCAGGCGCGTCTCCGTATCGGCCCCCTTCTCATGATCGATCACATCGTTGAAGAGATTTGTCGCGATCTGGATACTCATGGCTCCCAGCAGGGTTAAGAGAGCCAGAGTCCAGTCAGTCTCTCCCGTAGTCTTCCACGCCAGGACACATCCTACCCACACCGGGACAAAGGCTGCCGGCAGAGTCTTTGGGCGAGCCGCAAGAATATAACTCTTTACCATCTCTTCCGGTCAGGGAAAGCGGGGGAACTTTCCAAAATCAGGTGCCCTCTTCTCCAGAAAGGCTTGTTTCCCCTCCTGCGCTTCCTCAGTGAGGTAGTAGAGCAGCGTAGCGTTACCTGCGAAATCAAGCAGGCCCATCTGCCCATCACAATCGGCATTCAGGGCCGTCTTGAGGCAGCGCAATGCCAGCGGTGAATGCTGCAGGATTTCACGACACCATTCCACCGTGGTCTCTTCCAGTTCCCCATATGGAACAACCGTATTCACNAGTCCCATTTCAAGNGCCTCATTCGCACCATACTGACGACACAGGAACCAGATCTCACGAGCCTTCTTCTGTCCCACAATCCGGGCCAAGTAGCTTGATCCCAGCCCTCCATCAAAGCTCCCTACCTTGGGTCCGGTCTGCCCAAACCGGGCGTTCTCTGCAGCAATGGTAAGATCGCACACCACGTGCAATACGTGCCCTCCACCAATTGCGTAACCGGCAACCATGGCCACCACCGGCNTTGGAAGGCTCCGAATCTTCTTCTGCAGGTCCAGCACATTGAGTCGGGGAACTCCATCCCCGCCCACATAGCCCCCTTCACCACGTACTTTCTGGTCCCCGCCCGAGCAGAAGGCCTTCTCCCCTTCNCCACAAAGGATTACCACCCCCACACCCTCGTCCTCATGAGCAAGATCAAATGCCTGNAGAAGTTCCTTTACAGTCAGTGGACGGAACGCATTTCGCACTTCAGGGCGGTTAATGGTAACCTTGGCAATTTGCCCATCTTCGCTCTTTTCATAGCGGATATCCTCAAACTCAGCTGCAGGGGTCCAGTTCACGCAAGAATAATGCCTCGACCCCGGCTCACTGCAACTATCGATTGATCAAGTCGATCAGGTGTTCGACGCAGTCAGCGAAATCATCCGGAGCTTCCCAGGGGACACGGTGCCCAGCCGCAAGGGGGCCAAGCTGATAGGAGTCGGGCATCTGCGGCCACACTCGATCTGCCAGGTTCTTGAATTTTTGGTCCCGTAGCCCACTGAGCCAGATCACCGGCCGCTCCACTGTCTCAAGCAGGGGTGTCAGGTCAGCCTGCCTTCCCAGCGACCAGGCCGTGAACCCCCTTGCGACTGCCTCCCGTCTGACTTCAAGTTGAGCACGATCGGCCAGGGAAGCCATGCACACTCCCTGCAGGATTCCCTGAGATTCCCATTCTGCTAGAAACTCACTCCAAGATGCAGCCAGGGCCTTGTCCGCCCATTCCCTGTCATTTGACAGGCGGAGGAGCCGCTCATCCTCATTCTGTAGCCCTGGATGCGCGGAAACGATCATTGCTCCGCCCCAGACCCGGCTATCTTCCAGAAGAGCATGGAGCGCAAGCCTGCCTCCCAGGGAATATCCAATCAAAGCCGGAGGAGAATCTTCCCCACGGGCTTCCTCGCAGATTCTCCGGGCAAACTCCTCGAAATCGCACTCTCCGTGATCCAGGTAACTCCAAAGATCGAGCGCATGAACCGTATGGCCCAGCGCGGCCATCCGCCCGGAGAGATCGTTCCAGTCAGCAGCCATTCCCACTGCACCATGCAGGCACCAGAGATTCACGATTCCCAATCCTTCCAGAAGGCATCGGTTTGCTGGTCATCAGGCCTTACCTCCAGAACCAGTGGCCCCTCTCTCTCTGTCACCTCGAAATCTTCTCTTCCGGTAACCAGTTGGTATTCCAATCCCCACATCGCGGCCCAAGATTCAAACTGCTGATCGTGACCGTTCACTATGAGGTCGAGCTCATCCTCTGCGAGTCCCTGTATCCGGGGAAGACGCTCAAAAATACGCCCCCCCTGGTTGTTAATCACAACCAGCACCCGGCCCCTGCCGGTGACCTGCCTGAGCAAAGCAGGCGCTGCCAGATCATACAATACAGTGAGATCACCAAAAACACCCCATGCCTGGTCCTGTCCCGCACTAGTTCCTAGCCAGGTCGAAACCTGACCATCGATTCCATTCGCCCCACGACTGGCCTGAACCTCCCCTGATGGGAGCCTTTTCTGAGCACAAAGATTCCACTCCCGGACAGGAAGACTGTTCCCAAGAAACAAGCTCTCCCCGGTGGCAACATATGAGGACAACACCCGCATGAGACCGGGCTCACTGTCAGGATAGCGCTCCAGCAGCTCCTCCAGGCATCCTTCCCGCCTCAAGGAAGCCGGAAGCAGGTCAAGAACGTCACCGATCACAGGCGCCTCTCCCATCCCCCTGATTACATCGCACACCCTCCCTGCAATGACTCTCGAATCCCGGGCAAGCCCCGAGAATCCAGTTCTCGTAACGGAAAGCACTTCGATCTCGGGCCGACATTCCAGATCCCGCCAGAAACGACCTACCGGCACGTCTCCAAGTCGCAGGATCTTGCCTGGGGACTGCTCTCTCAGAAGGCGATCTCCATCGGTTATCACAAGCTTCCCCAGGGACTCCCGCAATCCGCTGGTGGCATCAGCTATTACTGGAACGCCCAGTTGCTGCAGAAAATAATAAGCTTCTTCCCGCTCTTCCTCCTCAAGCCCTCCGACAAAGGCCACAACTCCCCGGAAGGTTTCCTGCAGGAATTCCACAAGCTCAGTCACAGGCGGACAAACACGGCGTAACTTTCCCTCATCACCCTCTGATTCCTCCGGACATTCAACTGCTGGCACCTCTTCATTCTCCTCCAGGCACACGTTCAGGTGCCATGGCCGAAACCCGCTCCACCCTTCGAAGAGGGCTCCCCCCCCCATCCCTCCAAGATCATCGCACCCTTCGACGTAATTACTGAAAAGGTTCACCTGCTCAATTGCCTGCGGAGCCCCACTCCCTCGATAGTTCTCCGGTCGATCCCCGGTAATCACAACCAGGGGCCGCCCCTGATAGTGAGCCTCTATGACCGCAGGCAGCACCTCCGCAGCAGCCGTCCCGCTAGTGGTAACCACCGCCACCGGTCTTGAGAGGTCACACGCACGGCCCAAGGCAAAGAAAGCCGCACTCCGCTCTTCGAAATGCCTCCACACCTTGACTCCCCTGCAACGCGCAGCTCCCAGCACCAGCGGAATATTCCGAGCACCTGCACAGACGACAAATTCCCGCACTCCACGCACAAGACACGCTTCCAGCGCCTGGGTTGCCCCTCCGCTCATCGAGACAAACCTAGAAGGCTAACCGAATGTCGTGCAAGCCTACGATTCCTGCTCCCCAGGAGTATACCTCCGCCTCCGTGTTTGGTGCCAGAAGAGGAGCAACCCCTTGACAAGGACCTCTCCCCGGAAATGCCTTCCATCAACTGCCTCACCTTATATCCCAAAAGCGCTCCGGACGGACTCCCTTTTCAGGCGAAGCTCCCTCCATTCATTCACAAGACGGCTCTCCTCGATCACGCCACACCCTGAAGGCACTACGACCTCCTTCCCCTGCCAGCGAATCATTCGTATTGCCACAAGGACCTCGAAGGATCCTTCGTTATAAAGACCAAAAGGCGCGCCAAACCATGATATGTTTACCTATGCGTCATCTTTTTCACAAGCCCTCTGCAGTTCGATTTGGGAAAGTGCATTCAAAAGATTCACTGACGCGTGTATCGAGGAAGAAAACGAATGCTCCAGTTTTGAAGATGAATTTGGTTATGGCGACGGTGGTTACGGAGCAGAGGACATCCGAATTAATACATTCATATATTCAAAAGGAGATCTACTTTGCTGCAACCCCGGAACATACGTCGATGTCGATATGCCT
>PAQU01000014.1 GCA_002709395.1 Roseibacillus sp.
CCGGCCACTGGAGGCCCGGGCTTCCAGGCATTCTTCTGGTTGGACGGCCGGTACTGACTCGGTTGCACCGTCTTGAGATCGACCTTGGCTGCGGCCTGGGCCTTCAGGTCCGCTGACTCCTCCGCACTCAGAACACGACCGGTATAAACATCCGAAAAGTTCGGAGGCAGGAGACGATAGTCAAACCAGGGAGCCTTCTTCGTGCGGGTGGAGGCATCGAGCCAGTCCTTGGTGGTCGTGATCATCACTCCATCGATAATCTTGGGCTGCGGGGAGCGCTTGAAGTGTCCCAGGGTATCGTCAAACCAGAGCACCCCAAGCGGGGCCTTTACCAACTCATCGAGGCTGGGCTTGAAGTCGCCATGATAGTTTGTAGCGCCAGGAAGGGGCCCTGCTCGCAGCCTGATCTCGAGTTCCCCGCCACCCTGCACAATGAGCTTCCCCCCGTAGGGACGGACCGATTCAAAGATGCGCTCCCGCTCACTCGGTGGCATCTCCTCCCCGAGCACGACAAAATTAGCGAAGTAGGGCGGCATCGTGAAGCCAGCCGGATCATCTTGCCATACTGCAACCCGCGATCCGTAGACTCCCGCCCGGGAGAGGGCCTGTCGGAGGGATCGCGCGCGATGATCTTCCTCTTCTACCACGACCAGATTAAGCGAGGTCTCGGAAGCAAGATGCACCAACGTATCAGCATCAACCGAGCCAAGGAAGACCCCGTAGCCATGCCGCGGAACCTCACGCAGGAGCTGACCGGAAAATTCGGTAGCCTTGACCGGCAGCGGGGCTGGATTCGTAGGGCGGTGGTTCGTCCCCGGGGCACCGCTCCCAAACGCATAGAGTCCGCCCTCTGCAGTAGTGACGAACAGCCTCCCGCCCGCAACAGCCATCGAGTGAATCTTTCCGGGCACATTTTCATAGCCCTCACCAAAACGAATTTCTCGATCTCCCGCTCTGATAGTGGTGCGCACCTCCGGCTTACCCTCGAAACGCATGCGATCCTCGTGGCGCACATAGTTGATCCCCATGTCGGCCAGCAAACTCTTGCGCTTTCCTTTCTTCTCCTCGCTCTTCCCTGCCAGGGAGGCATACCAACCACCCGGCACCCGCCCGCCGAGAGGAAGCTTGAAATCCTTGAGCTGGCCTGTCTTCAGATCAAAGCGCCCCGGATAGGCATTACTGCTGGGAACGACCAGGTCGTCACCATCGATAAGCAAATACCCCTGTGGTGCGATGCCTCCAATCGCTACCGCATTGTGTGGTTGCCCACCGTAGAGATGCCCGGTGCTGTCATTGACCCAGACCTGCTCTCCCGTTGCCGCTTCCAGACAGAAAATGAACACGCCTTCAAACGGCCAGACTCCGGCCGCGAAATAAACCCGGTTCTCCTGCACCACAGGCCCTCCTCGAATTGGCCAGACCGAGGTGAGCCGCTTGTTGCCAATCAGTTTGCGCGCTGATGGAACAGGCCGGACCTTCCACACCTCCTTGCCCGTAGCGGCCTCCACGCAGTAGAAACATCCGTCGTCCGCCCCGAAAAGGACCTTATCCTTCCACGCCACTGGAGCAAGCCGGACCGGCCCGTCCGCGAAGGCCTCCCAAAGCAACGCACCTGAACTCGTGTCGAAGGCCATCACCTTGTCCTCCCGGTTGGAAGACAGGAAGAGACGATTTCCCTTCACGATCGGCTCATAACCTCCGTCGAACTGCAACCGGACATCGTTGAAAGCTGGCAGCGGCCTGGGGAGCTCACGGCTCCAGAGAAGACTTAGGTCATCCGCCAACAGCTGCGGACTTTCGGCCGTCCGTTCGACATCATAGCGCCAGGTGGGCCAGTCTTCCGCATGGGCTGACAGCGCCACGGCACAGAAGAGCAGGAGCAGGATTCTCATCATCATGGAAGGTTCAGGCAGAGGGCGTTTCCCCGACAGCCAGAGCACAGCGCACAGCGCAGGGAGACACAAGGGAGAACGACTTCGGCAANAATACGCTAAAATCTCCATCAACAAAAGAGATCGGCAATCCTAGCACTGATATGAGAACCTCCCTCAACCCTCAAATGAAACGCCTCTCGTTCAACCTCATTTTCGCCCTCTCCTGCTTCACCCTCGCTACCCAGGCCCGGCAACCCAACGTCCTCTTCCTCGCCGTCGACGACATGAATGACTGGCTCGGGTGCATGGAAACCAGCCCCAGTGCAATCACCCCGAATCTCGACAAGTTGGCGAACCGGGGCGTGCTTTTCACTAACGCACACACCGCCGGGGTCTACTGTGCGCCATCCCGGGCAGCGATTTTTTCCGGCCAGTTCGCGTCGACCACGGGGTGTTATCGCACCGCGAATTATTTTGTGCATCACCCGGAAATTGATGCTCTCCAGATGTGTTTCGCNAAAGCCGGTTACACCACGCTCGGGGCAGGCAAATTGTTTCATCACCCCGCCGGAGCAATCGACCAGCGGGGATGGGACACCTTTTTCCTCCGCCGGAAATCCCAGCGCACCAGTGGATGGCCTCTCGACTCGTGGTCCGATGAAACTCCTCTTCCGGATCCCTTCCCCGCCAGCATCTATAACAATGAGAATGAAGTCACGGGCGGGATGTTTCTCGAGTGGGCACCCGTGCCGGACGCGAAAGAGGAGGAAATGGCGGACACCATCCGGATTAACTGGGCTGTNGAGCAACTGAAAAAGGAGCACGATAAGCCATTCTTCCTCGGGGTCGGGATTTATGCTCCTCACTATCCCAACTACTGTCCCCAGAAATATTTCGATCTCTACGAACCCGAANAGATCCCGCTCCCCCCTCTTAAACGGGACGATCTCGCTGACCTGCCGGACAAGATTCGCAGGATCAAGACCGCCCGCTCAAGAATCCTCAGGAAACTGCAGGACCTGGATGCGCTGGAAGATGCCATTCATGGCTACCTTGCCTGTATCAGTTATGCGGATGCCATGATGGGCCGCGTCTTGGACGCTCTCCGGGACAGCCCTCACGCCGACAACACCATNGTCGTGTTCTGGAGTGATCACGGATACCATCACGGCCAGAAGGGGGATTGGGGCAAACACACCCTCTGGGAACGCACCTCAAATGTCCCCTTCATCTGGTCCGGACCNGGAATAGAAGAAGGAGCAAGGTCCGATGTCACCGTNAGCCTGATTGACATGTTCCCAACCCTTGTCGAGATGTGCGAACTGCCGGAGCCTCATCAGGACCTGGAAGGTGAATCCCTCGCTTCCACCCTGAGAAATCCCGGTCAGGCCAGAGACCGCACGGTCTATCTGCCCCACATGCACCCCGGGGAATATGCCACCATCAACCGTGATTGGCGTTACATCCGCTACGGGGACGACGGAGAGGAACTCTACGACTTGCGGAAGGATCCAAATGAATGGGACAACCTCGCCAGTGAGCCTCAACATGCAGATCTGAAAGCTACGATGCGCAGAGCCGCTCCCTCAACCTTTGCAGAACCATGTGAAAAGCTCAACACCCGGCGGGATCTCCTTATCGAAGGAGAGTCCTTTCGATGGAAGAAGGGCGCGAATCCCCCCGGGGGCGAAAAAAGAAAAAAGGACACAACCGGAAAACAGCAAGACCCGCAAAAGAAGAAAAACATCCTCTTCATTGTCTGTGACGACCTCAATACCCATATCTCACCCTCCGGCTACGCGCCCATTAACACCCCCGCTCTCGACTGGCTTGCATCAGAGGGAATAACCTTCAATCGAACCTTCTGTCAGTATCCCGTATGTGGCCCTTCACGAGCATCTTTCCTCAGCGGTCTCTATCCCGAATCCACCGGAGTCCTGAATAACACCAAGGATATCCGCCAGGAGCGACCGGGAACCTTATCCCTTCCTCAATTCTTCAAGAATAACGGCTACTGGACCGCAAGCACCGGCAAGGTTTTCCATTCTCCCCGTCATGAACAGGGAGAGCCTGCATGGCATGAATTCATCCGTTTCCAGAATGATGAACTCCAGGTCGTAAGGGAGGCCCGGGAAAGATTCGAACAGCAATTCGGATCGATCGAGGATCGAACCAACAGGAAGAAATGGAAAGCGCTGAAGAAGNAGGTGTCCGGGAAACTCGATTCCCAGACACCTCCCGGGCGAGGACGTAGTGGCCTCACCGACGCCCAGCACAAGGACGGCAAAAATGCCCGCCAGGTCGTTCAATGGCTGAAGGATGGAATCGCCGGCGACAAACCCTTCTTCATTGCCTGCGGGATCCAGAAACCACATGTCCCCTTTCTCGCCCCGAACAAATATTTTGATCTCTATCCGTTGGACAGGATTGNCTATCAACCCGATCGACNAAACCTCTGGGACAGCATCCCGCAATCGGCCATCTCAAAACGATACAANGCCTTCGGCTTTGAACTGGGCAGGGAAAATGACACCCTTCGCCGGGAATACATGCAGTCCTACCATGCCTGTATCTCCTTTATCGANGCCCAGTTGAAACTGGTCTTTGATGCGCTGATACAGAATGGCCACTGNGAGGACACTGTCATTGTGTTCACCTCCGATCATGGCTATCACCTCGGCGATCACTTCCTCTGGGGGAAGGTGACCCTTTTCGATATTGGCGCAAAGGTCCCACTTATCGTGCGTGCTCCGGGAGTCACCAGGGGCGGAACCACATCCGAGGCCATGGTCGAACTGATCGATCTCTACCCCACCCTCGCCGACCTCACCGGACTCAAGCCCCCCGCTCATCTGCAAGGAACCTCCCTGCGCCCTCTCCTGGGGCACCCGGAACGCATGGGGAAGAAGAAGTATGCCTACACCTTGGTATCCCGGGGCAGTAATCTGGGCCATACCCTCCGCAACCAACGCTGGCGCTATGGCCGATGGCCTGATGGAGAAGAGCTCTACAACCTGACCAACGACCCGATGGAAAAAAGAAACCTCGCCAAGAACGAACAGCTTGCAGACCGCCTCGAGGAATTCCGGAACCTCCTTGATGCAAAAATACAGGACGCCGGTGCTGCCCGGTGAAGCACGCGAACCCGGGCACTATTCCTCACCGCCCTCCAGGAATTCGAGCAGACGATCTTCCCTGATCGAACCCATCGCTCCGTGGCCTTCTCCCTTCACCTTGTAATGAACGACCGCCCCTTCGAGATAAGAGAACTTTTCCAGGTTCCCATCCANTTCGCTGGGTTTGACAAGCTTTTNCCCCTTGTAGCCCATTGCCTTGGCCCAGAGGTAAGTTGACTCCTCTGCATCGACAAACCCAAGCTTCCCCCCCTTCGCCGGGATGGCTCGCGAAAGACCACCTCGGTAGGGAACCAGNCTGTCTTCCGTTCCGGAAATATTCATCAACCTCTTTCCGGCCATCGGCTGGACTGTCTTTCGATAGTCATTGGTTTCCCCCTTCGCCTTGAAGGACTTGCCATCATGCTGGTAGACATTAAGCGGGCTCACCCCGGTGACGTAGTTGCGAATATTAGGCAACTGGCTTTCAATGGCGATCTGGTTTGCAAGAGCAGCTCCATTTGAGCTTCCAATGATGCTGAAGTTCTCCTTCTGAACATTATCGTAGCCCGCCACCTTCTTGATGATCGACTCAATAAAGCCACGATCATCCGCTTTCGATCGCTCGGAAACAATATTCCAGCTTCTCCCATAACCCTCCGGACAGATCACGATGTAATGCCGTGCCATCGCCCTGTGCCGCCGCAGGAACCCCTTGAATGCTCCCCGGGCATTTCCTCCCCCGCCATGCAGGAAAATCACTACTGGACGTTTTCCCTTTCTACCCTCGGGAACGGAAACAACGTAAAGCCGCTCGAAAGACCGCTCCTGTTTCCATGACTGGGAAATCGTATATTCGCCTGATCCGAGGTCTTCGGCAACGAGCATCGGGGAAAACAGAGACAGGGCGATCATTACAAGAGAAAGGACCTTCATCAGGCCGATCCATAGGACATTGAATCCTCCACGTCCATTACGGAGAGGCAGGGCGCATGTTTTCCCTTGATCCCGGGGCGGAGGAGATCTCCTAGACCCTCTTCTCACTCCCTGTCGAATCCCCAAAGCTCTTCCCGGGCATGCCAACTTCCTCCAGCATGCGGACGAACAGATTATTTAGTGGAGTATCCCCTGCATCGACGTGGCGTCCGGGTTGAAATTTTCCACCCGCATTCCCAGCCACCACGATGGGCAGATCGACGTGGGTATGCCAGTGCCCATCGGAAAGGCCACTGCCCCAGACTATCATTGAGTTATGGAGGAGAGACTTCCCGTCAGCATCCTTCGCTTTCTTCATGCGCTCGAGGAAGTAAGCCAGTTCCTCACTGTAAAAATGATCGATCCGGCTCACCAACTCCATCTTCCCGGCATCCTTNCCATGATGGGACAGGTCGTGATGACCTCCGCTCACCCCGATTTCCCGGAAGCTCCGGTTGCTCCCGTCATGTCCGATAAGAAAACTGGCAACCCTGGTAGAATCACTCTGGAAGGCGAGGAGCATCATGTCGAAGAGGATGCGGATATGCTCCCGGTAATCCCGTGGAGTCCCATCAGGGGCGGGGCGACCGGGATCGGCAGGGGGACCCAACCGTTCAACCCGTTCGATACGCTGCTCNACCTCACGCACGCCGGTGAGGTATTCATCAAGCTTCTCACGATCCTCACGCCCAAGGCGCTGCTCCATCTTCCGCGCGGAGTTCTGCACAAAATCAAGGATCGACTTCTGCTCAGCATGCCGCCGGGCGGCATTGACAGCCCTTTCCTCGCGACTTCCTGATCCGTATATGCGCTCGAAAACGGCACGCGGATTTGATTCCGGGGTCGCGGGCAGGTGCTCGGAGCGCCAGGAAATATTGTACTGGTAGGCGCAGGAATAGCCCGCGTCACAGGCTCCCGTGTTTCGCACTCTCTCGCAGGTAAGCTCCAGGGAAGGCAACCGGGTCTCCGCAGCAAGAAACCGCGCTGCAAGCTGATCAGCCGATATTCCCACCTTGAGGTTCGCTCCAGAGGTCCGCAGGGGACGCGCACCGGTAAGGAAGGTGGCATTGGCCCGGGCATGATCACCCGCACCGTCCTTACCCGGATTTCCTTCTACCTGAGCAAACCCCTTCACAACCTGAAGATCGTTGCGGAAGCGCTCCAGAGGAGCCATGCTCTCGTTCAACTTGAAATCCGTTCCGAACCCCTCAGGCCTCCACTTATCCATGATCACCCCGTTCGGAACATAGAGATAAGCCGTACGGAGCGGAGCGCCAGTTGCAGTAAGACCCCGTGAACCAGCCCTCGCGACATTTGCCGCACCAGCCAGAGAGACCATTCCGGGAAGAGTGATGCAGGCCCCCAGACCGCGCAAAAATGTCCGGCGTCCAATTTCTTCGCGGGAAATACTCATCATTGATTCAGGTTCGTCTTATAATCCGGGCTTTGGCCGCAACAATCAAGGGGATTCCGTCTCCCAAAAGTTCAATCCTGAGTCAGCTCCCCCTGCTCCGACCGCTTCATTTGGAACGGAACACTCTCCACCACCCCGTAAAGGAACTCACGCAAGCCGCCGCCCGCAGTCTCGGCCTGCTTGATAATTCCGTCCACGGCCGGAGCGTCATGATATTCAATTCCCCGTCCCACCGCATAGGTAAGCAGCTTTTCCGTGAGACATCGGTGAAAGTCCTTCTTCCGTGGTCCCGTCAGCACTTCCCGGAGACCTCCAACACCTACGAATTTTTCTCCCGTAACGAGCTCTCCGGGGCTTTCAAACTTCTCCCCCTCTCGCCATTGCCCGAGCGCATTGTAACGCTCAAGAACCAGCCCGATGGGGTCCAGCCTGGCATGACAGGAATGGCAGAGCGGCTGGGACCGGTGATGCTCCATCAACTCCTCCACCGTCGCCTCCTTACCCAGCTTCTTCTGAGACTCTTCAAGAGCTGGAATGTTTGGCGGAGCAGGCGGAGGAGGAACACCCAGAAGGTTATCCAGCACGTATAGCCCTCGCTTCACCGGAGAGGTCCGATCCGGATTGGAGGTGGTAAGAAGAAAGCTCCCCTGAGTCAGGATTCCTCCCTGCCGCGAATTTTCATCCAAGCTCACCTTCCGGAACTCGTTCCCCTCGATNCCAGCCACTCCGTAAAAAGCCGCAAGCCGGTTATTCAGGAACGCATAATCGGCGTTGATCAGTTCCACCGCAGGTCGGTTTTCCTTCAGGATGTGCCCGAAGAAATGCTCGGTCTCCCGCATCATGTCCTGCCTCGTATAAAGATTAAAAACCTGTCGGGCCCGATTGCCATCCTCGATACCAAGCAGGAGCGGTGTATCAAAAATTCTCCCGTCCAACTCCCGGATCTGCAGCCACTGCCCGACAAAATTACGAATAAAACGACCGGCCTTCGGGTCTGCCAGCATACGATCTACATTGGCCCGAATATTCTTCCTCAGATTGCCAGCCCCTGCCTCAGCGAGAAGGGCCTGATCCGGAACGGAGCTCCAGAGAAAATATGAAAGACGCGTGGCGAGCGCATACTCATCAAGCGGAACAGCCCGGGCCTCTCCCTTGCCCGGCAATTCCCCCCGGAGCAGGAAGTCAGGCGAGCTCAGTACTGCCGTGAGCGCGAAGCGAATTCCCTCCACGAACTGCCCTTCAGCCTCCCACTTGACCTTGGCGAGTGCGATGAGCCCGTCGAGGGTCTCCTCTTCGACGGGACGGCGATAGGCCCGAGTCGCAAGCTGGCGCAGGATCTTCCTCGCGTATTGCTCCCGCTCTGCGATTCCCTCCGGAGGCGGCCCTCCATCAATGATGCGACGCACGCTCTCGGGGTAACTGTCCCAGTCCATTGAGCCAGCCGGCCCGGTTATCACTACGCTTATTACCTTCACTGCGAGGGGGACGTTCTCACTGGTCGCACCCTCGCCGGGCACCATTTCAAACTCAAACCGGCGGGGGCCCTTCTCCAAAACCGGACTCAACTCCAATTCGAAGCTCTGCGTTCTGCTGCTCTCGAAGCTGATGGAACGGGAGGCCAGTTCCCGGTCATCAACTAAAACGCGCCAGGTGGCATTTGCATCCTTTCCTCCGCTCTGCGCCACCACCTGATAACTGATCACCAGGCCATGTCTACCCGACGTTCCGGCATCCCAGACTGTTCCCGCCCGATGAGCACTTCCCACCCTCATGAACCTCGCCGACCGGGAACGGTTCCTGTTATTACGCATCTGGCCCGGGTCAATGTTAACCGCTTGCGGTCGCCCCGCCTCCAGGGGAATGGCCTGCGCCATGATCTGACCAGCCGCCGCGAGATACTTCTCCATCAGAAGAGGCGAGATCGAGAGCACGTCCCCCACCGTATCGAACCCATAGCCGGTGTCGTCCGGCGGAAACGCATCATTCACATTAAAATCAACCCCGAGGAGATCCTCGATCGAGTGACCGTATTCAACACGATTGAGGCGCCGCATCGTGACTCTCCCCGGATCGGGATCAGCCGGATCAAGACCAAAGACCTTGCGTTCAATCCAGGAAATCAACTCTGCACGCTCATCAGCGGTCGGCTGATCTTTCTTAGCAGGCGGCATGAGATCCGTCCGCAGATTCTTCCAGACTTTCAACCAGAGTTCCTGATTCTCCAGTTTATGTAGTCCCTTCTCCAGGTCATCGAGAGACACCTCTCCCTTCGCAACTCCATCTCCATGACAATCATAACAATACTGCTCGAGGAGCGGCTTGATCCTTGATTCGAATTCTCCCACTGCGCCGTCTTGTCCTTCTCCCGCCATCACCAACCCCGGNCAACAGATAACTGTCATCAGGACCGTCAGCTGATATTTGAACCAGCTCCCTTTAATCTTCCGACTCACAGTTGATCTTCTTTCCCACATTCTCTATTTCCCGAACAAAAATGAATGGAACACCCGCGCGGACAGATTGNCCCCCGCCTCCGATGGGTGGCTCCCATCTTTGGCGAATAACCGCTTACCCCTGCCCGCTCTCATTTCCCTCGCCCACGCCTCTCCAACTGGCGCGACAAGTGCTCCCTCTACTGCCGCTGCCACCTCCCGATACCCTGTAACCAAGCGGCCCTGCATCTTCTCAAAGCTATCGTTGGGGAAAATTCCCTTGTTACCGAGGTCCCCATCACGCCTCCCCCACGTCTGGAAAAAAACGGGCACTGCACCCACCTTCCTGATTTCGGAAACCAGGGTCCGGGCGTGAGGAATCATCTCCCTGCTCCTCTGCTCCCTTCCGAACGAGGGTATCTGGCTCTGCTCCTGCANCACTACNACATCCCAGCTTCCCTCCCGGATCCGCGCAAGGGTCTGCTTGGAACCCGCATGCCTCTTCAGAGTCCAACCTCCCCGGGTGACACTCTCCACAACCACCTTGCGGCCCGAATCCCTGACCAACCNGGCCAGCGNACCTGGCACCTTGAAGCTGTAACTGTTCCCGACAAAAAGAATCCGCGGTTCCTCCGTTTTTCTTATCCGGCCCTGCAACAAACTCTGCTCATCCCAGGCGGGAGCCAGCCCCGGCACGAGAAGAACGGCATTCATGCACACCACCGCCCTTATTGCCAAACCCGGAATGAGGACCCGTGATGTCNGTGCCCTCAGGATCTCCCTCACCATATCAAGCAACCCTTGACTCACTCTTCCCGGAAAAGACTTGGACCTCCAACTCATTACCTACTTCCGCGAAATACAGAAAAGATGCCTCTCTCCCCTGATGAAAAGCTCCCCGTCCACTGGAGCCGGGGTGGCATCCACACCCTCCCCCAGGGAATTTGTTGCGACAATTTCCAGTTTATTCCCATCCTTGAGGACCACGGTCGTCCCGCTGCGTCCGGTAATATAGATATGACCTCCGGCAGCGATTGGCGAAGCATAGGTTCGTGAGATCTCGGGAATTCGTTCCGCAACATAATGCGGCTTACCGCTCATCGCATCGAGACAGGTCAGCATGCCGGACTTCCCACTGTGGAAGTAAAGCCGTGGCCCCGAGATCAGGGGCGAGGCAATATCGGGGGTATGGCGATCCATGTCCCACACCACGTTCCTTGTCCCTTTCAAGTTTCCCCTCCCTTCAAGATCAAAGGCACCTATGAACGAGCCACGGAAGCCACTACCGACAATTGCAAGACCCTTTATCGCGACTGCCGACGCCACTGGTCGCTGGGTCTGTCCGCTACAGCGCCACAGCTCCTTCCCCGTCTTCAAGTCATAGCCCCGCGCACAGGTCTGCCCATTCATCACGACCTGACTTCCTCCCTTGTGTTCTACCACGAGGGGCGTCGCCCAGCATGTCGGTTCATCCTTCCTCTCTGTCCGCCAGATCGTCTTACCCGTCGTCCGGTCCAGGGCATGCAACGATGAGGGACCCTCATGATCCCAGGGGACTAGAATCATCTCACCTGCAACCGTAGGAGAACTCCCCTCTCCGAATTCATTCCGCGTGGTCATCCTGCCAAAGTCATCACGCTTCCAGACAAGCGTTCCATCTACCTTGTAGCAGTAGAGTCCCCGCGACCCGAAATGAGCATAAACATGTTCGCCGTCCGTACAGGGTGAGGCTGAGGCAAACCCGTTCGTCGAATGAGTTCCCTCGTGAGGAACTGCCTCGGTCACTGTTTTCTCCCACTGCAGTTCTCCGGTCCTGCGATCGAAACAAAACAGCTTGAAGCCCAGCTTGGACAACCTTCGACCGTCAAACCCGGACTTCCCCTCAGTCGAGACAGCCGACACCACGAAAACGCGGTCCTCCCACACCACTGGCGAACCCGAACCACGGCCCGGCAATGGGGTCTTCCACTTAACGTTTCTGGACTCACTCCATTGCAATGGTGGCTCGGCATCAGGCGAGGAACCGTTGCCAGCAGGACCACGCCAGTGGCCCCAGTTCCCAGCGTGGAGACTCCCCTGCAGCAGAACGACCGCAACGATAAGGGTAAAAAGGTATTGGCAGGACATGTTCAGAATANCTCTCCCGGTATTTTCCCCGTTTTTCTCTCCCAGTGCAATCCCCTTCCGGGCNCTAGAATCTGTAGTTGACGTTGATCCAGGCNGAACGGGGNTGACCAATTGAGCGCAGGCCGGAACTGCTCAACCCCGTGGCAACCTCCTCGTCAAAGAGATTCTCGATCCGGGCCTGCACGGTCACTCTTTCGTCCACCTTGACCTCGCCCCCGAGCCTGGCGGTCCACCACGAACCGAGACGCCGCTCTCCAAGGACATCNTCGTATTGGGAGCTACCGAATTCTATCTCCGCAAAAAGATACAATCTTTCAAGGGGAGTGCCAGCAATGCCAGCAATCACGCGGTGCTCCGGACTCTGGGGAAACGC
This sequence comes from Roseibacillus sp., assembly GCA_002709395.1. Classification (GTDB taxonomy): domain Bacteria; phylum Verrucomicrobiota; class Verrucomicrobiia; order Verrucomicrobiales; family Akkermansiaceae; genus Roseibacillus_B. Next base: position 12,309 of record PAQU01000014.1, read on the forward strand.
CTTTCCCTCCAGTAGGGGCTCCTCTGGCGAACTTGTGAAGCGCGCCCTGGAAAAGAGATAGCGCAACATACAGTTCCACCGGGATGAAAACTGCCATTCAAGCCTGCTTTCCAACCCCCTGACCCGGNCCTNCTCTATGTTCCTTCGTTGTGCCAGCACNCCTCCCGGAGGAAGGAATCCGGCAATCGACTCGGCCTCATCCCGGTCCGTGATCGGCATGTTCGCTATCACATCATCGATCCAGTAATGGAAGACCTTGAGATGGCATGAAAAACGCTCCGATGGAGTCCATTCCACTCCCAGGTCTATGGCATGAAAGTGCTCCGGCTCCAGGCCTGCNTTCGACTCCGTGATATCACTGCGAACACGAAAAGGGCGATACAGTTCATTGATGGTGGGAAGACGGAAAGAGGTTCCTGCCGAGGTCCTGATCCTGACCGAGTCCGAAACACGGTAATTAAGGGTTGCACTCAGCGAAGGATCGACCCCGCTTCGGTTCTCGAATGCGTTATCACGCAGGAGGATTCCCGTCAGCGGTCGCCGTTCGACGCGCTCTCCATTCCGGAAACCCCAGAAATCAATCCGCGCACTTCCCGCCAGAGAAAGCTGTCTGCCCCTGCCATAAGCCCCACGCATGAAAACTCCTCCCACAAACTGCTCACCTCCCGCCCGCCGTCCACGCAGGAACGCTCCATCAACGAACCCTGCCTGCTCGTTCGTCTCACCATTAAGGAACCTCAGGTCTGCACCAAGAACAACATCTAGATCCTCTCCCACGTCGAGGGCGGCAGTGACCCCTCCGCCAGCACCCTCACCGGGCACATCGAACTGTTCCAGGGCAGGCACTTCCACGTCCCGGCTGTCATCTACGGCGGCAAAGAGGGCATCGAAAACACGACGCTGATAATAAGTCGTGGCCTGCCAGGCGAGGGAAGGTGATTCCCCGGTAACCCGCAGGGAAAAATCAAGGGCCCTGGTGGAATTACGTGAGAGCACCGTGCCATTTCCGCGGTCTTCCTCGTAGAAAGAAAACGCTGGTTCCACAGTGACACCATCACCCGGATGCCACCTTAACCGGAAATCCCCACCTCTTGATTCCAGACCAAGGCGGCGGTCTACGGAGCCACGCTGTGCTCGCTGCAACCCGTAAAATCCATCGCTACGGAGAGTGAACACAGAGGACCGGGCCGCCAATCTCATCTCATCTGAAATCTGATCATTAACCAGCACCAGCCCACGCGTTCCATGACTGCCTCCGGTTGCCCTGACCCTTGCCGAATTACTATCAGGGGTCCGTCCTGACAGATGCACCACTCCCACCGGACTCTGATTCCCCCAGACCGCGGACTGCGCCGCCGGAACAATCCTTACCGAGGATAGAAGTTCCGGAGTGTAGCGCGCCCATGGAACCCAGCCCCCGAAGGGATCGTTCTGCGGAATTCCGTCACGGAGAACCAGGGTCCGGGCTGTCGCACTTGCTCCCGTTCCCCGCAAACTCACCCCGGATGATGTTGGGTGCCCGAAGACTGACGACTGCCTCCGGTAGAGTGAAAAGGACGGGTCGGCAGACAGGAGCTCATCAATGGTCCGGGGACCCCTCGAGGAAATCTCCCCCCGGGACCAGGAAGCAACCGCTGGATCACCCTCCAGAACACGCTCCGCCGTTACAACGGTCTCCGGAAGAATTACCGTATCCGGCACCGCATGTGCCGATGCTGCAAGAAGGGTCAATCCGAACGGGAAGATCACCAAGCGCCTCCAGGTCACCCCTTTTAATATCAGTTCCCCCTCCGGACGTATCCGCTTTGCAGATCCCGGGGACCCTGTTCCACTTAAACGTCCGGGTTGTGACTCCGTATCTGGATACATGGGGCGCATGCCTGAAGGATCCTAGGACAGGACATCCGACAGGCGGAAGCGGGGAATCGACTCAGGCTCATGTCACTTCTTAGGATGACCTTTCTTGAAAGAGGAATGCGAATTGGATTCTCCTCTTCTCCTGATTCTCCCTATTTTCTCCCCCGTGAAGACCCATCTCCCCGCTGCCGTCGCAGTCTTTTCGGCCTTGGCCTGGGCAAGTTTGCCTGCCGCTGAGCCCAAGTCCCATGACTGGCCCGTCTACCTTGGTGGCAAGGAGCGCAACCTNTATTCCCCGTTGGCTCAGATCAACCGNGAAAATGTGCATTCCCTCAAGCAGGCCTGGAGNTACAACACCGGCCAGAAGGCTGAGTACCAGGCCAACAACCTGATCATCCGGGGAGTTCTCTACACCCCCACCGCTACCCGTGAGATCGTNGCCCTTGACGCAGCGACGGGTGAGACCATCTGGAAATGGGATCCCGGCCAGGAGAAGACCGGNCGCGGACGGCAGCGACAACGTGGGCTGGTTTACTGGGAAAATGAACAAGGGGAAGAGCGACGACTCCTGACCGGGGTCAAGGGGCACCTGTTTGCCGTNGACCCTGACACCGGGAAAACNATCCGGGAATTTGGCGAGAACGGGTCCATCAACCTGGGATCCGGACTTAACACCCCGGGAGTCATCTACCGGGACCTGGTCATCGTGGGAGGGGTTGGAGGCGTGGGGGCTGTTCGCGCCTACGACGTGCGAACCGGTAAACGCCGGTGGATCTTCAACCTCATCCCCCGCCCCGGGGAATTCGGTCATGACACNTGGCCCCCGGACGCCTGGAAAACTGCCACTGGAACCATGCCCTGGTGCGGCCAGTCNCTCGATGAAAAGCGAGGNATTGTCTACGTTGCCACCAAGACTGCCGAACCAGACTTTTACGGAGGGAAACGCCACGGCATGAACCTCTTCGCAAACTGCCTGCTGGCTCTCGACGCCGCAACTGGCAAACGAGTCTGGCATTTTCAGATCGTCCATCACGACCTTCTCGACAAGGACCTCGCCTGTCCTCCCGTTCTTCTCACGGTCACCCACAAAGGAAAAAAGGTCGATGCCGTGGCACAGGGAACGAAACACGGACTGCTCTTTGTCTTCAATCGTGTCACGGGGGAGCCCCTCTGGCCCATTGAGGAGCGTCCTGTTCCCCAGTCAGATCTTGTCGGTGAACAAGCCTGGCCAACTCAACCCTTCCCCACCAGGCCCGCCCCCCTCATGCGCCAGCGTTATACTGAGGCTGACGCGTCAAACATCTCCCCCGCTACCCATCAACTGACTCTCGACCGCATCCGGGCATCCCCCAATTTCGGCCCCTTCCCTGCGCCAAGCCTGAAGGAGACCATCATGTTTCCTGGCTTCGACGGAGGAATGGAATGGGGTGGAGGAGCAGCAGATCCGGACGGCATCTACTACGTCAACATCAATGAAATGCCCTGGATCGTGCAGATGATCGAGACCAGGAGAGCCGACGGGACCGGACTGGCAGGCGGTGAACGGGACTACCTGATCAACTGCAGCGCATGCCACGGAGTTGATCGCAAGGGNAACGTGGCCGCGGGNTTCCCTCCCCTTCTTGATATCGGAAAGCGGAAATCGCGGGCCGAAATCGAAAAAATCACACGTGAAGGGGCAGGGCGAATGCCCCCCTACGCCTCCATGGCTGAGAACAAGCGCAAGGCCATCCTCGACTATATTCTTAACGTTCCTCCGCGCGCCGGAGAGAAGGTGGAACAGCCCACCCAGCCTTCCTACGCGTTCGGAGGATTCCGGCGTTACCTGGACCCGGAAGGCTACCCCGCGATCAAGCCACCCTGGGGCACTCTCAATGCAGTGGATCTCAACACCGGCGAAATCAAGTGGAAGGTCATCCTCGGCGAATACCCTGAACTCACCAAAAGAGGAATCCCGCCAACCGGNACCGANAACTACGGAGGCCCGGTGGTAACTGCTGGCGGACTGATCTTCATCGGTGCTACCGCCGATGAAACCTTCCGGGCTTTCGACAAGGATACCGGAAAGATCCTCTGGAAAGCGACACTCCCCTTCGGAGGAAACGCCACCCCCAGCACCTACATGGTGGACGGGCGCCAGTATGTCGTTATCTCGGCGGGAGGAGGGAAATCAAACCGACCCCGCGGGGGGATGCTGGTAGCCTTCGCCCTGCCGGATTAAGAAACAGCAACTCTCCCGGGTCGACGTCCTGAGAGCCTGCCGGAGAGCCCCCTGCTAACCTCCCTTGTTGGCGGGACCAATCAACTCGACAAAGTTCCCATCCGGATCACGGAACACAGTCAGAAGATTGCCTCCTCCGATAGGCGCAGGGGTCTTGCCAAGGGTCTTGACGCCCGCTTTCTTCAGGCGCGCCATGACCTCTGACATGTCATTGACGAAAAGGGTCAGATAGGAAACCCCAAGAGTACTGTGGATAAACTCCTGATCCGGAGCCTTNCCCTGAGCCTTGGGAAAGGCCATCATCTTGAGCTTGGATGACGGCTTTCCAGGAGCATTGGTGGCCACGAAAACACGAGCGGTAACATCCTGGTTATCGGTCAATCCGAAATCACCCGTTACTTTTCCGGGAACCTTGAATCCATTGACCTCTTTCAGACCCACAACCTCCACATAGAACTTGGCCGACTGGTCGAGATCCCGGACAACCAGTCCGAAATCAATAACTCCATTGGAATAAAGCTCCTTGGAATGATCATCCGCAGAGACGGCAAGGGGAAGGCCCAAGGCCACGGCGCATACAAGACAGGCTTTCCTAAACATGATGTGGTTACGGTAAGGGAGGACGGAAGATACTCACAAGAAGTTTGTTCCAGATCACACCTCCCTGTTTATCCGAAAAGATCCATGATCGGCTCCGTCACCCCATCCGGCGTTACGTAGAAGGGGCGCTGCTCTACCGTGTAATGATGATCGTGGGAGATTCCGAGGGCCCGGTAGATGCTGGCATGCAGTTGCTGGGTGGTTACCGGGTCCTTCACGGTGGTGCAGGGGCGTTCGTCGGCGGTTTCTCCGTAGACAAACCCCTTCTTCACACCTCCACCAAAGAGGAGAACACTTCCTGCACCCGTGAAGTGACGGTGCATCCCGTAGTGCTGCGGGCCATCGATCCTCGGAGGGACGTTGACCTGGTCCTTGACCCTCTTCTCCGGTTTGCCCTCCATCATCATGTCCCGACTGAACTCGCTGGCCACCACGATGAGAGTTCGATCGAGAAGCTTCCGTGCCTCGAGATCGAGAACCAGCTGGGCGATCGGCGCATCGATCATCTGCTTCAGCTCCTTCATCCGGGTATGCCCGTTGTCGTGGGTGTCCCAGTATTTAAATGGGTAATATCCGTGCGTCACCTCGATGAACCGGGCGCCGGCCTCCGTGAGCCGCCGGGCGAGCAGACAACCCAGCCCAAACCGCCCTCCCACCTTGTATGTATCATAGCTTTCCTTTGGCTCGAGACTCAGGTCGAAGGCCTTGCGCGCCTTTGGACTGGAAAGTAACCGATGAGCATTGTCGATCGACTTCAGCAGGGAATCCCGCTGGTGCTCGGATCCATGCTGCTGGATCGGGCTATCCGCCAGAAGCTTCCGGTAGGCCTGGTAACGCTTGGCAAAACGTTCGTCACTCATTCCCGGGGGAGGCTTCACCGCCTCCACTGCCTGATCCGGCTCCACTAGAAAAAAGGGTCCAAACTCACTCCCGAGGAATCCAGCCGTGTGAAAAGCCTTCAGGGACTCCTTTTCGCCACCATCAAAGGTCTGCCCGATATCGATAAAAGCCGGAAGATNCGGATTCAAGGGCCCCAGGGTCCGGGAAACCCACGATCCGATGTGCGGCGCCGCCACCGTCAGGGGTGGCTCATAGGCAGTATGCCAGTGATACTGGTGCCGACTGTGCAGGATAAAGCCCAGGTCAGCAGCACGGTAGGTCTTGATCAGGGTGCCGCGGTCCATGACCCGGCCGATCTTCTCCAGGCCTTCGGTAAACTGCAGACCATCAACCACGGTGTCGACCGCGGGGAAGGTCGAAAGAACCTTCTTGGGATCAAGTCCCTTTTCGTAGGGAACATAACGCTTCGGATCAAAGGTATCCGTACTGGCCATTCCTCCACCCATCCAGAGCACGATCACGGTATCGGCTGTCGCATTGAGCGAACCAGCCTTCGCCTTGGCGGCAGCGGTCGTGGCGGGATAACCAGCACCCAGCGCTCCGAGGGTGGCCGCCGAGGCGGAGGAAAGAAAATCACGTCGGTTGGTGGGATTATTCATGTCGGTTGCTTCGCGAAATAGGCTGCTATTGGATTAACTGGAACTCCGGATGCATGACGAGCATCCACAAAAGGTCTTCAANTCCNCTGGCCGTCAGGGGGTCCCCCACCACCTCCAGGGCTGATGCCAACTCCCGGNCCGAAGGCTCCCGCCCGAAAGCACTGGCAAAAAGATCGCTCACCAGGACCCCCGAAGGACGTCCTGAACCCATCCACGCCTTCCCTCCCTTGGCTACCAGGTCNGCTACGGATCTCCCATTGGACAACTCAATGAACTGCGCAGTGGTCGCAGCAGATTCCCGACGGGTAACGACCACGTCTCGCTTTGGCCTTCCAAGGGTCCGCATGAGACGGTCCAGGTTGCGGGATCCCGCGCGCTTCCTCCCTGTCCCCCTCGCATTCCCAGCAGGTTTCGCACTGGCTGCCAGGATCACCTGGTCCAACCCGTCGAGAAACTGCTCGGCGGACATTCTCCGCACCACCGGACCACGAAAGACAAAATCTTCCGCATCAGGATCAAGGGCTACCGCAGGCCTCTGGTAAGCCCGCGAGGTGAGGAGAAGCTTCATCGTGTGCTTCAGATCATAGCCATGGTCCGCAAAGTCCACCGCAAGCCAGTCCAGAAGATCCTGATTCCAGGTTGGATTATCCNTTTCATCAACCGGCTCAATCAATCCATGACCGAAGAATATCGCCCAGAGGCGATTGACCATGGTGCGTGCCAGGCGCCCGTTCTTGGGTGAGGTCATGACCTCCGCCAGTTGCTCAATACGCTTCCCTGCAGGCGCGGAAGCATCAATTCTTCCGAGTTCTGGATAAAGAAAGGCTGGATCTGCCTTCTCTCCGGTTGGCTTGTCACAGCGATGAATATCGAGGGGCCCACCAGCAAATATCGCCGCAAAGGAATAGGTCTGCTTCAGGGTCCAGTCGTTGATGAAGGAATCGTGACAGGACGCACACTTGATATTCAAACCCATGAACACCTGCGCCACGTTCTGCGCTGCCTGCATCTCGGTAACCTGGGAAGCATTTACCGTACCTCGCCAGGCAACTCCCTTGATAAATCCATCAGATCCACCCACCGGCTTGATTAGCTCCCGCACGATCTGGTCATACGGTTTATTTTCGGAGAGCGAAGCTTTCAGCCATCCCGTAATCGGCTTCCCACCTCCTCCGTGGTACTGGCGGGTATAGCTGTTTCGGAGGCTGTCATTCCAGAAGCTCACCCAGTGCTCCGCATAGTGTTCCTTGTCAGCGAGAAGGTCCGCCACCAGTCGAGAGCGCTTGTCAGAGCGCCCGTCAGCCTTGAAGGCCTTCAATTCTGCAGCGGTCGGCAGCAACCCAAGCGTATCAAGAAAGACCCGGCGCGCGAAAACCTCGTCGCTCACCAGGGCAATCTCCGAAACCTTCTCTTTCCTGTAATGGGAAGCCAGCAGGCGGTCGACCGGGTTTGCTTCCGGACCAGACGGGAGCTCCACCCGGCGTGGGGCGACCGGGGCATTCCGGAACCTCCCAAAAGTAAACCCCTTCTCCCATTGCATCCCCTGGTCAATCCACGTCCGAAGGATGGAAACCTCCNCCAGNCTCAAGGGATCACCCTTGACCGGCATTCGTTCATCGGGATCGTTACTGAGAAGCAGTTGAATCAGAAGACTCTCCGCGCTTTTCCCCTCAACCACGGCTGGTCCACTGTCACCCCCTCCCACGAAGGAATGGATGTGATCCATATTGAACCCTCCCTTGCGCTTCCCCTCCGCATGGCACTTGGTGCAGCTCCGCGCAAGAATGGGCTTAACGTCCTTTGCAAAGTCAATCTTGCGGGAAAGCACCGGGGGCATCTCCCGGGGCGCAACCTCCTCCGCGGCGGCTGACAGGGCTGACAGAATCCCCCATATCGCAAATACGGTGGAGAAGAATAGGAACGGCGATCGTGACATGATGGGTTCAAGGCCTCTGGACCTGCCCTTGATACGGCAGGATCCCATATTTGTCAGTCCGGATTACGAGTGAGTAGCTCCCTCTGTCCGGATATATCCTCTGGTCGTGCTACTTCCTCGCGGATTTCCGCCGATTCCTGAAGTCTTCCCTGGTTACTTCGATCCCCGGGAGCGCATCGATAGGATGCTCGTTCCATGGGTCACGATCCCACACCCTCCCGTGATGACCCGTTTAACCGGGAGACCACTTTCTGGATCGTGGGTTAGTGCGTCATCGGTCATCTTCTGCTCCACCTCGAACCGGCGGGGCTTTTCCTCGGGATTTTCCGGAATGGTTTCGTATACGTAGGTAGCCATCGTTCTCGACTGGTAGTGCTTTACTGGCCAAGAGACTACTCCCCATGGACCGCCTGATGCAAACCGAGAAGATAGAAACCGAATCCCCATGAAACTGGACCGACACGGAAGGTTCATCGGCAGGAGACTGAGGAACGATCGCTTCTTCTGGTTCATTCTTGCCGCTCTCGCCATCAGCCTGGCGTGGTGGTTCCTTGACTCGAACAATTCCGGTTCATGGCGCGGTGCAGGCCACAAGACCGGGCATGTCGGCCCCGAAGATCTTACCGAAATATCCGGAATAGTATTAAGCAGACGTAATCCGGGCATCATCTGGACCCACAACGACTCTGGGGGAGGACCACGGATATTTGCCCTGCAGATAGACGGATCTCCCGCTGGCGTTTTCTCACTCGATAATGCCGTTGCCATCGACTGGGAAGACATTGCCATCGGACCGGGACCATCAGACCAAACCGATTACCTCTACCTCGCCGATTCCGGGAATAATAACCTGTCACGGAACACAATTACCATCTACCGCGTCCCGGAACCCCTCCTTGAGAACAGGAACCCCTCCTCCCGTCGAACATTGACCACTGTCGAGGCCCTGACCTTCCGCTTCCCTGAGGCTCCTCAGGAATGCGAGACTTTACTGGTGGACCCTCTCACTTCCGACATTTATCTCGTGAGCAGGAACCGGAGATCCATCGGGCAGGAGACCGCCCTTGTGTTTCGCGCCGCGGGCCCCCATCAGAGGGGAGTCACCAGAACTCTTGAACTGGTTGCCAGCTTCTCCACCCCTGCCAGCATCAAGGGGGGAGACATTTCCCGGGACGGTAGCTTGGTCCTGCTTCGCGCCCACTCACCGCAACGTCCGGGCAGTGCGCTCCTCTGGAGACGGGGGACGGACAAAGCTCCCCTACACAACGTGTTCAGAGAAGCTCCACGCGATTTCCCGGTGCGCGGGGAGCCGCAGGGAGAGGCAATCGCCTTCTCTCCGGATAGCAACTTCTGCTTCACAATCGGAGAGGGGCTCAAGGCCCCCATCTACCGTTACAAGGTCCCCCCAATGGATACCAACCGATGAGAAGAGGAAACCCGCTATCTCTCCTTTCCCCTGCACTGAAGATTAGTGTTCTTAAGAACACGTATGAACGTGAATAACCTAAGGATTTTGGCGATAGCCATGGCCTTCCGAATCAGTAAGGTAGATTTAACCAACTAGATAATTCTCTCCGCCATGCTGACCATCACAGGGACAAAAGGAGAAGCATTCTGCGACGGGATGACCCGCCGGGGGTTTCTCAGGATCGGGGCGCTCGGAATGGGAGGAGCGGCTCTACCACAAATCCTGCAAGCCGAATCGGGACCCAGGAGCAAGCCGCTTGATCACAAGGCGGTCATCATGATCTTCCTTGCCGGCGGTCCACCCCACCAGGACATGTGGGATCTCAAGACGGAAGCTCCCTCCGGTGTCCGCGGCGAGTTCAAACCCATCTCGACCAATGTTCCGGGCATCCAGATCTGCGAGCTGTTCCCGCAGATGGCAAAGATGATGGACAAGTTCTCCGTGATCCGCTCGATGGTTGGAGCCGGAGGCGGCCATGATGCAGTACAATGCCTAACGGGTCGCAAGCCCCAGGGCCCCCAGCCTCCCGGGGGCTGGCCCAGCATCGGATCGGTACTCTCGAAACTGGAGGGTCAGGTCACTCCCGGGGTTCCTTCTTTCCTCGGGCTATCCCCCAAGTGCGGACATGACCAATGGGGTGACCCGGGCAAACCTGGCTTTCTTGGACCCTCCCACGCAGCCTTCTCTCCCTTCCGGGGAGGGGGAAAGGAGGACATGATCCTCAAGGACATCAGCATCGAACGCCTCGCAGACCGCAAATCTCTTCTGAAATCCTTCGACAGATTCAGACGCGACGTCGACGGCTCCGGCGCGATGGAGGGGATGGATACCTTTACCGAGCAGGCTTTCGGGGTCCTGACTTCAAGCCGCCTCGCAAAGGCCTTCGACCTCAGTGAAGAGGATCCCGACATTGTGGAGCGCTACGGAAAGGGAACTGAAAAACTCACCGCAGACGGCCCTTGGAAGAGACTTGATCAGTTCCTCATGGCCCGCCGGCTCGTGGAGGCCGGTGCCCGCTGCGTGACCCTCGGATTCAGCCGCTGGGACTGGCACGGTGGAAACTTCAAACGTGCCCGCGAGGACTTTCCTCTGCTTGATCAGGGCATAACCGCCCTCGTGCAGGATCTGCACGATCGTGGAATGGAAAAGGATGTCAGCGTTGTTGTCTGGGGTGAATTTGGACGCACTCCAAAAATCAACAAGGACGCCGGCCGGGATCACTGGCCAAAAGTCTCTACTGCTCTCCTCGCGGGCGGGGGCATGAACCACGGACAGATCATCGGTTCAACCACCCGCGATGGAGGAGAAGCCGATGAGCGTCCGGTGGAGTTCCCCGAAGTCTTTTCATCCCTTTACCACTGTCTGGGCATCGATGCCCGGCGGACCACGGTAAATGACCTTTCAGGGCGTCCACGCTTTCTTGTAGAAAGTGAACACGCTCCCATGCCCGAACTCGTTGGATAAGCCACCCATCCCTGCCTGTGAGAACCACCATTACCCTTTGCTGCAGCCTCGCCCTCGCGGCCACATCACCCCAAAGCGACGCTCAGGATTCCAGCCCGGATCCCGGAACTGCCACTCCCGCCACGGAGGCCCCCGCCTCCCCTGTCCTTTCCTGGAGTAGTGACCGGGAGATCACCTTGACCGGTCCGCACGCTCTCCATCAACTCGTCCTCACCGCTCGTCTCAATAATGGGCTCGATCTGGATATCAGCGCGCAGGCCAGTTACTCTGTCGACCCTCGGGGTATCATCGAGGTTTCAGACGATGGTCTGATCCGGGTAACCGGCAATGGAGAGGCCGGCATCACGGCCACTTACGAGGGAGAATCCATCAGTCGCCGCATCAAGGTGCACCGCGCCGGGGACGTCATCCCAATCAGCTTTCCCAATGAGATCGTACCCATCTTCAGCCGTCACGGCTGCAATGGCGGGGGATGCCACGGGAAGGCAGAGGGGCAGAACGGCTTCAAGCTTTCCCTCTTCGGTTACGAACCGGAGGACGATCATGGATACCTTGTGCAGGAAGCACGTGGACGACGTATTTTCAGGGCCTCACCCCGTCATAGTCTACTGCTTCTGAAGGGCAGCGGGGAACTTCCCCATCAGGGAGGATCCCGCCTCGGCAGGGACAGTGATGACTACCGGACCCTCGTCCGGTGGATTCGCCAGGGTCTCAGCTACGGTCCAGAGAGCGATCCTACCGTAAAGAAAATCGCTGTCGAACCGCAGGAACGCCTCACTCGTGCAAATGCGGTTCAGCAACTCCGGGTGGTCGCCTACTTCAGCGACGGCACTTCCAAGGATGTCACCCGCATTGCGCAGTATGAAACCAATGACGAGGAAATGGCCATGGTAGATGACAAGGGGTTGGTGACCATGCACGACCGCCCGGGAAGCACCTCGGTTATGATTCGTTTCCAGGAGCACGTCGATGTGTTCCGGGCCACCATTCCTCTCGGGGCCCCGGTCGACAATCTGCCTCCATCGGAAAACCTGGTAGATAATCACATCTTCGCCAAACTGCACACTCTCGGCCTTCCCCCCTCTCCCCTCACTGATGATTCCACCTTCCTCCGCCGGGTGACAATCGATATTGCGGGGCGCCTCCCTACCCTGGGGGAAACCAATTCCTTCCTGTCCGAGACCGACCCACAAAAAAGGGAACGCAAGATAGATCAACTCCTGGCCAGCACGGACTACGCCGACTACTTCGCGGGTAAATGGGCAGCCATTCTTCGCAACAAGAGAACCGCCGCTCACCATGCCCGGGGCAGCTTTGCCTTCCACTCCTGGATCCGTGAGTCCCTGCATCAGAATACTCCCTATGACGAATTCGTGCAGGAGTTCGTTTCGGCCTCGGGAGAGGTAGGNCATAACCCACCCGTCATCTGGTATCGCACTGTCAAGGACAGCAAGGAGCAACTCCAGGACGTGGCGCAGATCTTCCTCGGACAACGCCTGCAGTGTGCGCAATGCCATCATCATCCCTATGAAAAGTGGAGCCAGGACGATTACTACGGCTTCCAAGCATTCTTCTCCAAGGTCGGACGTAAACCCGGAGCTCAGCCGGGGGAGGAAATCATCTTCAACAAGATCGGAACCGCAAGTGCCCAGAATCCCCGTAGCGGACGGTCTCTCGCTCCCAAGCCTCTGGGAGAGAATGAACTTGAACTGGAACATCACCAGGATCCGCGGGATTCCCTCGCAGACTGGATGACCAACGAAAACAACCCATTCTTCGCCCGTATGCTGGTCAACCGCTATTGGAAACACTTCTTCGGCCGGGGACTGGTTGACCCCGAGGATGACATGCGGGTCACCAATCCTCCAACCCACCCTGCCCTTCTCGATGGCCTCGCCCGTAGCTTCGTCGAAAGCGGATATGACTTGAAGGCTCTGGTAAGGACCATCTGCAGCAGCAAGACATATCAACTCAGTTCCATTCCGAACGAATACAACCTCGAGGACCGGCAGAACTACTCGCGGTTCTACCCTCGTCGCCTTCCCGCTGAGATTCTTCTTGATGGAATCAACAGCGTTACCAACGCCAAAGAGAAGTTCAACGGTCAACCCCAGGGCATCCGTGCGGTCCAGTTACCCGACGACCAGTTCACCAAGGAATCATACTTCCTTTCCGTATTCGGCCGTCCGGACATGAACAGTGCCTGCGAGTGCGAGAGGGCTGACGACGTTAATCTTGCCCAGGCTCTGCACCTTGTGAACTCTACCAACATCCGCAACAAGCTCGCATCCAATGATGCCCGGGCGGCTCTTCTGGCAAATGACAGGGAGACCAGTGATGAGGCGCGTATCAACGAACTGTACCGGCGGGCATTCTCACGCCCCCCGGGCCCGGAGGAACTGACCATCGGGGTCGAATACCTGAACCGGAAACGCACTCCTCCTGATCCCTCCACCCTGACCGAAGAGGAAAAGAAGAAACCGCGATCTCCCGAGGAGCTTGCACGCGAACCTTATGAGGACCTCATCTGGGCCCTCCTCAACACCAAGGAATTCCTCTTCAATCACTAACCGATCATCCGGAGTGAGTCCACAATTTCGCCACAGGGCATTGACCATCCTCGCTGCGTGCACAGCCAGTGGTATGCAGGTTGCCACGGCCCAGCTTCCCCAGCCCGACCTCCAGACAATTTTCCCCCAGGGTGCCCAGGTCGGGCAGACCGTGGAGGTCTCCATCGGAGGAGCAGAACTCGGAGAAACTACCGGTTTATTCTTCTCCCACCCCGGCATCAGGTGCGAACAGATCCCGGTGGCAGCCACGGAGTTTCATCCTGCCGGACACAAACCGCTGAGTTACAGGATTTCTGTTGACCCTGATGTCTCTCCCGGAATCTACGAAGTCACGGCGGCAACCCGCCTCGGCATGACTGCCCCAAGAGCCTTTGCCGTAAGCTCCTTCCCGGAAAAGGTTCACCAGACCAATCATTCCCCGGAATCTGCGGAGGAACTTCCTCTCAATACGGTAATCAATGGACACGCCGATGCCTCTGCCGTCGATCACTATAAGATCAACCTCAAACAGGGCCAGCGGGTTATCATACGCTGCGACGCCCAGGTCATTGACTCGCGTATGGATGGCACGATCTCCATCGCCAACAGCAGAGGACACGAATACAAGCGTGACCNGGATACAATCGGCCGAGACCCACTGCTCGATTTCACCGCACCCATGGACGATACCTATCTTCTACGGGTCCACGATTTCACCTTCTCAGGAGGAACCCATTACCCTTATCGGTTGAGCGCAAGCGATGCTCCCCACATCGACTTCATCGACCCTCCTGCCGGCCCTGCCGATACAACCGGAAAATTCAGGGTTTATGGCCGCAACCTGCCGGGCGGAAGCACGGGGGAAGGAGTTCGCCTGGGGACNGAGGAACTGGAGAGCATCGAGGTCGATATCACGCTTAAGGAAGATCAAACCACACAACTCGGACCGGGATCTGTTCATGCCTCTCTTGTCTCCGGCATGAACTGGAGTCTTGAAGCAAATGGCAGGAGATCAAATCCTGTCCGAATTGGTTTTTCTCTCGATCCCATTACCAGGGGCGAGGAAGGCCAGGAGTTGAACCTTGAGATCCCGGGTGAGGTTCATGCCCGATTCGATACGAAAGGTGACCTGGACCACTACCGTTTCGAAGCAAAACAAGGACAGCCTCTCTGGATTGAATGCCTCGCCAGTCGGATCCGCACGGGCTCCGACCCGGTCATGTGGATCGACCACATCACGACAGACGAGAACGGTAACGAACGATTCAAGGAAGTCGCCTCGAACGATGACTCGGGGGGAACTCCCGGTGGANTTAGTTTCCCGATAAGAAATCGTGATTGCTCCCTGCTCTTTACCCCTCCAGCTGACGGAAAGTATCGCCTCCGCCTGCACGATTATACGGGACGCGGCGGCCCCGCGGCCCTTTACCGCCTTATCATACGTCCGGAGTCCCCCGACTTCGATCTGGTCACCTGCCCCTGGTATGCCGCTCCGGAAAAGGCCACCAAGGCGATCTCACGTCATACCTCACTGATCCGGAAGGGGGGAACTACTCTTCTCCGCGTCTTTGCCATGCGTCGCAATGGCTTCAAGGGTGCCATTTCGCTCTCCATCGAGGGCCTTCCTCCCGGGGTAAACTGCCCCCCGGTTCTCATGCCAGCAGACCGGAACACTGCTACCCTGGTAGTTCATGGAGCCAATGAAGCAGCAAGCTGGCAGGGATTTGTCAGGGTCGTAGGACAAGCAGGCGAATTGAAACGCCCCGCCAGGTCAGGTACCATCTCATGGTCAATCGGAAACCGGGACACCGAATTCACCCGCGCCCGACTCTCTCATCAACTCCCCCTTTCCATGGTCTCGGAAGAAAAGGAGCCGGTCATCATTCAACCTTCCCAGGACCATTATGAGATAGAGCTGGGAGCAACGCTGGAAATTCCCTTCAAACTTGAAAAATCGATGGGACTGAAGGGCGACTTCACCATCGTGGCACACGGCCTTCCCCACACCAAGCCTCCCTCCGTAAAGTTGAAACAGGATGCGGGAGAAGGAAAACTGGTTCTCACCTTCGCAAAGAGCAACGAGTTCAAGGTGGAACCCGGCCAATGGACCTTCAGTCTTCGCGGCACTGGCACCATCAAGCACCGTCATAANCTCTCTGGGGTGGAAATCGCCCGCAACGAGGATGCTCGTATCTCCGAACTGGAGAAAAGCATTAAGGAGGAAGCAACCCGGACCAAGGCNGCCGCCGAATCTGCCAGCCAGGCTCTCGAGGAAGCGAAGAAAAACCTCGCTGCCGCCTCCGAAGAGGCCAAGGCCGCCCTCGAAAAGACCGCCGCCGAAAAAAAAGCCCGTCTTGAGGAAGCTGAGAAAGCCTCCAAGGAAACCGAAGAGAAGGTCAAGCGAATCGCTAATGCTAAAAAAAGCGCCTCTGACCGCCTCAAGCAGGCGAATGAACTGGCCAAGGAAAAGGATCGCAAGCACGCAACCCACTCGAAACTCATTACGGTTACCGTCAAAACTCCACCACCGAAAGAGCCCGGAAAATGACANCTCCCCGACCAAGAATCCTTCTTCCTGCCCTGATCCTCCTGATCGCAGTGCCAGNCACAGCGAGCGGGGAAGGTTTNCCCGTGGCCAAACTGGAACGCGATACCCAGGTAGACTTCGCCAGCGAGGTTGTTCCCTTCCTGCGCAAAAACTGCTTCGCCTGCCACAACGAGAAAAAGGCCCGGGCGGATCTCAACCTCGAATCACCGAAGGCAATGCTTGTCGGCGGCGATAGCGGCCCTGCTCTTGTTCCTGGAAAACCCATGGAGAGCCTGGTCTTTCTCACCGCCGCACACCTCGAGGAGGAATTCATGCCTCCGGCGAAGAACAAGTCCAACGCGATCGACCTTAACCCCGATGAACTCGCCCTGCTCAAACTCTGGATCGAACAGGGAGCCAAGGGCTCGGCTGCATCCGTCCTCGCCGGCCCCACCGAATGGGAACCCCTTGAAGGCGTGCATGCAAGCTACGCGGTCGCGGTCTCCGGAAACGCACGTTTCGCCGCCAGCGGGAATGGTAACCGCCTCAACGTCTACGACCTGAGGACCGGAAGACTCGATGGCGAACTCGTGGATCCGGAGGGGAGCCCCGGCACGGCCCACCGGGATCTCGTTCATACGCTCTCCTTCAATCGTGCCGGACTCCTTGCTTCCGGAGGATATCGATCAGTCAAACTATGGCAGCGCACCATCTCTCAGCCCACAGCAGTGGATTACAAACTGCCGGAGGCTGCCACCGTCCTTGTTACCAGTCCCGACAGCACGAGGATTTCTGCTGGAGACAGCAAGGGGAACATCATCACCCGGATCCTCGCCGCAGAAGAAAACTCCCCTCCACTCAAAGTGCACACCGCAGCAGTACGGGCTCTGCTCCATTCCTCCGACGGCCAGCAACTCTTCAGTGCATCCGACGACAAGTCCGTCACCCGCGTTAACCTGCAGGACCCTGCCCAGTCTCCCCGCATCAACCTTCCTTCTGAGGCCCTCAGCCTCGCCCTCCTGGAAAGGGGGAGCAAGCTCGCAGTGGGTTGCGCGGATGGCGCCATCCGGATCATTCCCAGTTCACACTTTGACCTCCCTGCAGACGCACTGGCCGATGTCCCACCCCCCGTAGAGTGGAAGGCTCCAGCCAGGGTCATTGCTCTCTCCGCCATCGGTGAAGGCAGCATCGAGCTTATTTCGGCCAGCGAAAACGGCAATGTCCAGGTCTGGGACCTTGCGGGAAAGAGCATCCGACAGATTGCCCACGGCAGTCCGGTTAACACCATGTCTACCCACTCCCCAACCAATCAGATCGCAACCGCGGGAGCAGACGGGGTAATCAAGGTCTGGAACAGCCAGGATGGGAAATTGCTGCGGGAGCTCAAGGGAGACCTCGACTTTGAAATCAGCCGCAACCAAGCCACCCAGCACCGGGACCTCTCCAAGCGCATTGCAGAACTACGAAAAAAACGGGTCACTGAGAGCGAGAAGCAGTCGAATGACCTTAAATCCAAGGCCACTGAGGATGCCGAAAAGGTCACTGCAGCCCAGAAGGATCTCGCTACCAAGGAACAGGTTTCAAAAGACAAGGATAAGGCCGCCAGCGATGCACAGAA
>PAQU01000015.1 GCA_002709395.1 Roseibacillus sp.
CAGCCATCATTCCAGCCCTGGTGCCAGCCGAAACCTTCAATTCGAGGGCTACGGCCAGCGAGCTCGGGAAACTCCGTGGCGAGGTTCTCAACACGATTTTTGACGCTCAGGATGAGGTGGTCGTAGAGATCGCCGACCCCCTTTCCCCGTTGCTTTCCACTGCGGTGGGGTCCGGCACCCGGTGGGCGCCAGGGGCCAGCGAGGCTTGTTCCTCCGGGGCCGAACTTGAGGAGGAGAACGGGGTCATCAAGGTAGTCGCCAACCACCCATCCGAAACCGAGTTCGGGGCCAATAGCTCCCTTGGCGGCCCAGTTCCCTACTCCGAGCCTGCCCCTGCGCTCGAGCCACGTAATCCATACGTCTTCTCTGGTAATCCAAGTTCCGTCATTATGCAGGTGTCTATAGCGTGCGGCGGAGGCAGGGTCCCGAGCCAGGGTTTCAAGGGTTCCTTTCTGTTTGCCAGCAATCCGGCCGTGACCTTCCATGTTTGATTGACCAGCGAGGATGAAGATCCTGACAGCCTTGTCTCCGGCAAGCCCGGCAGAAGGGAGAACCAGAAAGGTGCAGGCGAGTATCAGGCTGAGGAGATGTATCATGTCAGTTGAGTCTTGTTGGTGAATTTGAGCAGAGTTGAGCGTTACTTTACCGCCTGAAATTTCTCAAAATAGCGGCGAATTGAATTCGGGTAATGCTCTTTGAGGGCTTGCTGACAGGAGCGCTGGTTCCGGATCTGCAGGGGGTCGAGCGGATTATCTGAAAAGTCGTTCCATCCCATGAAGTAAAGCGTTTCCGGAACGCCTGCGAGCCAGAGCTTGGTAGCCTTGAAGTTGGCCTTCACCCCATCGGCGACCAGCGCCAGGCCAATGCCAGATTTTCCGGGCCAACGGGTGCTGAGCAGGGCTTCTCCGGGGTGTTCGTCGAGGACGGAGTAACCGGCCAGTCCCTTGAAGTATCGTGGCTCCAGACCCAGGGCATGAAGAACGCTGGGCATGATATCCATGTGCGAGACGAGTTCCTGACGAGGTTGGTTCCGCACCCACTCCGGCCACCGGATCATGATGGGAACTTCAACCTGTTCCCGTCTGAGGCTTGAACAGTGGAACCACGATCCGTTTTCCTGGAATTCCTCCCCATGATCTCCGGTCAGGATAATGATTGAGTTGTCGTAACGCCCCTGCTCCTTGAGATAGAGGATGAAATTTTCCATCTGCCGGTCGACCCAGTTTACCGCATTCTCGTAACGTTTGACCACCTCCCGAATCTGTTCAGGAGTAGGCTTGAGAGCACCGAAATTGATGGAAGAACAGTCCCGGTGAAGGGGAGTGAAGTCTTCACCGGGCCAGTAGTAGTTGTAATGAGCTGAGTCGAGGGAAATGAAATGGAGATGGCCACCCCTGGGGCTGCTCTCCAGTTGACTCTTAAGGTCATCCATGATTTCCATTTCCCGTTCCGGGATTCCAAGGCCACCGGGGATGAGGGGGCCGTCAATGAATTCATCTGCGAGGATGTGATTTCTTCCGAAATTCAGGTCGCACATCTGCTTGTAAGAGAGATCGCATACTGCCCGGATGCTGCAGCGGTATCCGAGTTTATGGAGAAGACGAACAGGGTAAGCCCCCTTGAACCCCCCGGGTTCTCCGGCCTCCTCCAGAGCATCACGCCAGTCAATACCCACTTTGCTGTGGAAGAGCGTATACCACGATACCGGAGTGCAATTGGACCCGGCAAAAGTAGTGCCGAACTGCTGACACTCCTCCTTGGAAAACCGTGACAGGAATGGCATGATCTGCGGGTTTACTGTGTCTGCCCGCCAGGTCTCGACCATCACGATATAGATATCGGGTTTTTTCCGCAGCGAAGGCAGGGGGTCGGCGAGAAGTTGTTCTGCCTCCTGCCTCGTCTGGGTTGGCACGAAGCGGATGGAGAGTTTTTCGAGTCCCGGATCCGGTCGAAGTAATCCGACGTGGATCAGGAAGGTTGCATGCTCGTTCTGCCATACTTCCTTGCGCATGCTCATCATGCATAATCCTTGCTGGGCGATCGCCCCTATCCACAGTCCGGCAAGGAGAAGGATGGCCCTCGAGGTGTGGAGCCGAAGGTTTAATTTGCGGGACAGTTTTTGCAGGCCCAGGTAGGAGGCTATGGCAAGGGCGATAATGGCCAGGCTGACCAGGGTAACAAGCAGGGGGGGATGATTGATTCCCGCGGCTTCCAGTTCCACCTGTAGATCGAATGTTCCGTCGAGAGTCAGATTGTTGACAAGATCGAGGAGAGGTTGCTTCCAGTAGAGGTTGGCAACAGAGTTAGCCAGGAAAGCAAGGGGGAGGAGGACGATCCCGGTGATGACGAGCCATCGGGTGTAGCGGGGAAAGAGTGAGAAAAGAAGCTGGGAGCCCAGGATGGCGGTGACGGTTAATGCGCCCAGAGACAGGATTCGGCCCATGATCAGTAGGATGGACTCCCATGTATTCCGGCCCCCGATTCCCGAGAAGGAAATGATATCGATAAGCAGAAGAAGCAGCAGGACCAGGGCCCAGAAGATGCCGTTGAATGGCCAGGCCCTGGAGGGAATACGCGGCCGGAAGGTTTGGAGGGTTCTCCGTGGGAAACGAAAGGCATAAACCAGGAGAATTGCCGACCAGAGGCCAAGGACTGTGAGAGAATACCAGTAGAAGACGAAGGGAATAGTTGAGAACAGGGTCAGGAGAAAGGCGAGGTTGGCTATCCCGAGGGCCGCCAGGGTGACCCGGCACACAGAACGTTCGCCCGGGCTGTTTTCAGCAAGGCGATGGTGGAGACGAGCCATGCTGCTGAGGATAACCACTCCCAGGATGGAGGCGGCCGCCCCTATTAGGAGGTTATAGCCGAAATTTCCGGGTCCCAGTTTAAGGGTGTGCTGGAAGGGAACCTGGGGAGCGAGGATTCCCGCAAGCCAGGTCAGGATGAAAACACGATTCCAGTGCGGTGGCGTAGAGCGACTCTGGCTCGATTCCTGACCCATGGTTTGCGGATTTCGCGAAGTGCGGTAGGGAGTCATTCTCCCAGCCTTTTCGGAGGATGCAAGAGGATCTGTGGGACATCCCACTTGCAAAGAGGTGATCTTGGTGGTTTTAAACCATCCTCATGCCAACGTATGACTACCTCTGTGAAAAATGCGAACATCGCTTCGAGTTCTTCCAGAGCATGAACGACGCGAAGTTGACGGATTGCCCTAAGGAGGATTGCGATGGTACGGTCAAGCGATTGCTGGGGACCGGGGCCGGCATTATCTTCAAGGGAGGGGGGTTTTATGAGACGGACTACCGGAGTGAGTCCTACAAGAGCGGGGCCAAGAAGGAATCCGAGGCCTCAAAGCCCAAGGAGTCAAAGGAATCGAAATCGGGAGGGTCCTCCTCATCCACTTCGCAGTCGGATACCGGCGCGAAAGGGAGTGGATCCAGCAAGACCGGGTAACCAGACAATCTTCAGGCAGAGTTCTGATTTCTCGACAGAGTCTCCAGGATGAGGAATACTTTCTACTGAGCGATGGCTGGGAAGGACGACGAAAGCAAGGAACGCAAGGAGGGAGAGAAGCCCAAGTTGAGTGCTCCTCCGCCTACGAAGAAGAGTATAATCCTCAAAAACCTGCTCTATGTATTACTGGTAGCCCTGACAATTGTAGGGATTCTGGCTTACCTCTCCTTTGATCCTCAGGACCTGTCCGACGTGGAGGGTTATGAATCCGATTCCTCCCGTCTCCCGGTGGGAGGGCGTGATCTTGGTGCCGTGCTCAAGGATGCGGAGAAGAACAAGCGTGCGGTTCGCATCACGGAAGAAGAGTTGAACAAATACCTCCGCCGTACTCTGAAGTTTGAGCAGGGCGGATGGTTCAAGAGTTTCATCACAGCACGTGGCGCGTGGATTAAACTGGAGGAAGCCGGCATCGAGGTGATCATCGAGCGTGAGATTGCCTCGTGGGACAGGCGGCATACGGTTTCGATGCTCCTGGAAATTGAACAGACCGTCAGGGAAGATGGAGGGGTTGATACTACTGGTCTCAAGCGCAAGTGGGGGAAATGGGGGCGAAGCAAGGTGATTAACGGCTTCGTGATGTTGACGCAGCCCTCCTTCAGGGCTCTCAAAGAGGCGTATTCCGAGGAAATAAAACGGTTCTGGAGGATGCTGGGATCTTTTCAGATCAAGATCTCAGATGGTGAGATCAAACTTACTCCCCCAGAAGCGGCTCCCCTGCGGAAAAAATCCTGAATTGTTACAGGTGGCAGAGGGTCCGGCAGCTTTTAGTGGCGGCTTGGAGGTGATCCCTGTCTTCTTGCAATAGACGACCTTATGGGGCATGAGTATCTTCCGTCGTATTCCAGTGAAGTTCCAGGGTTCAATCTATGTCTGCATGTTGTGGGTCCTCGGCACCCCAATTGAGACCTGTGGTCAGACGGAGAGTCTTCCCCCTCCACCGGAGGAGGGCCCGGGACTTCCTGATGTCGGGTCGGCCCCGGCACCTGCGGCGTCGATCGCAGTCGAACTTGTGGGCGAGAAGGAGTCGCAGGCTTCTCGCCGGAGGACCGAAAGCGAGTCGCGGCAGTTCGTGGTGCATGGAGCAGACTTTTCCACTCGTGGGGCGATTGCCTCTCTCGCTGAGATGACGCGGGGAGCCCTGCTGAAGGCGATCGGGGGAGGTGAAGAGAAATGGGAGCATGCCATCGCGATTCAGCTGAGAGATGGAGAGGCTCCCATGAAGACAACGTTCTTCCAGGTGCCCGGAGGATACCGCTTGCAACTTGATGTCTATCTTGGTCGTGGGAAGCCTGCTGGATTGGAGAGAGCGTTAATGGAGTTACTCCTGGTCGAATACGGGTTGCGCGGTAGAGCCGGTGAGCCTCTGGAGTCCCTTGGAGTTCCACCCTGGCTGGTTGAGGGGATGCTGGAGAGTGTGCGCTGGAAAAGCGGAGAGCGGGAGCATGCTCTTTATGACGCCCTCTTTAGAAAGAATGAGCTCTACCCGGTGAAAAACCTTCTTGAGATAAGGCGACCAGGGGAAATGGATTCTCTTACACGGGTGGCATTTCGCGCTTCTTCCGGCGCGCTGGTCATGTCGCTCCTTGGGCAGAATGGAGGACAGGAGTCGATACGAGCAATGTTGCGGGAGCTGTCGACCTTTGAGGGTGATGAGATGGCCTTATTAACAAAGCATTTTCCGGGCATGAACCTGGGTCCTGAGAGCTTTTCCAAGTGGTGGGCTCTCCAGCTGGCACAAATGGCCGAGAAGCCGTTTCCCCATGTTCTCAACATCGGAGAGACGGAGCAGGAGCTGCGGGATCTCCTGGTGGTGCGTTTCAATGATCCTTCCGGGCAGTTGATAGAGGTTGGAGCCTCCCAGTTTCGTGACCTTCTTGCCCTTCCCATCAAGGAGCGGCAGGCTTCGATTCGTCCGGTGCTGGAAAGGGGGAGACAGTTCATGTATCGAGCCTTCCCCGCCCATCGACCCTTGTTAAGGGAATATCTTGTTCTTCTGGGTGAGATTGCATCAGACCGGGACGAGGAGGTCGGGGAACGGTTGGAGAGACTGGCTACGGAGCGGGACCGGCTTCGTGGTATTGGGAATCGAACCCGCGACTATCTTGAGTGGTATCGGATCACCAGCTCAAGCCAGCTCTCGGGTGATTTTGAGAGCTTTGTTGAGATCAAGGAAGGACTGGAGAGCCAGCCAAGTTCCCGCCGGGGCCCGGTATCCGAGTATATGAATTCGATGCAGAGGCTCTTTGCGGAAGATTCCGGGAACTAGGTGAGGTTCTCACCTCTCCTGTTTATCGGGCAGGCATGCCAAGTTCCTGATCAAGCCAGTCGATGAACTGGTGGTGTCGTTCCTGAGCATACTGATGGCATCGCAGGCCCATTGATCGACCGGTGGCAATGTTTTCCGGGAGATCATCGAGATAGAGAGTTTTCTCCGGAGTAAGATCAAAAGTTTCGATCGCATGCCGGTAGATGGAAGGGTCGGGCTTCCGAAGACCCACATCATGAGAGAAAACCCTGCCCTCAAAGTCCTCGAAAACCTCATAGTTTTCAAGAAGCCAGCTGATGTGCATGGAATTGGTGTTGGAGAAAAGAACGAGCTTAATCCCAAGAGATTTGAGGAAAGAGACGATCGGCCACATTGCCCGGACAGGATGGAAGATTGAATTCCATGCCGTTCGAAATGTTTCTTCTGACCCAGAAAAGGAGAGGTCCCTGGAGGCGATTCCAATGAACTCGCTGGGGGAAACGCGGCCAGTTTCAAGGCCATCGATTCTGTCCAGTAGAGTGCGCAGCCGAGTGCCGGGATCTCCTGCTTCTGCCGGAACGAGTGGAGCCAGTCCGCGGGAGAAATCGACATCTACCAGGACATTGCCAATATCGAAGAGTGCAGCAGTTGGTTTGGCAGGCACGAGGAGGAGGTTTCAGTCGATGGCCGGATCCAGCTGTTTCCTACCGACGATTTTCAGAACGAAACTCGCGGCTATTTTGGCTGCATGAGGGCGGGTATGGATAGAGAGGGACTGCTTCTGCCTGCGCCAGTCGGAGGCCTGATCTGAGAGAAGGTCATGGATGGCCCTGACCATGGCTGCTTCGGTATCGGCCAGAGAACCACCTCCGATCCGACGAAGGAGTTCCAGGTTGCCCTCCTCCTGCCCCGGGACGAGATGGCGAACGAGCATGGGGCAGCAAGCTGCGAGTGACTCGTGAACGGTGGCTCCTCCAGCCTTGCCGACCACGAGATGATGCTCGCACAAAAGTTGTGGTACTTTTCGGGACCACCCTTTCAGTCTTACACGGCGAGGATAGGAGTCTGCGATTTCCCATGCGGTCCGGTAGAGACGGCGCAGGTTTCTGCCGAGCACGATGGTAAGCTCCGTAGGCCAGTCACCATGTTCGAGAATGGCACGTGCCGTTGGGGCGAGGGTGGATTTTCGGGCAGTGGGAAAGAAAAGGACCCGGAAGGGATCGGCAGGACTGGTTTCGGTGAGGGGATCGAGAGTGTCAAAGATGGGGTCTACAGGAAAACCAGTATCGATAACCTTGTCCTCGGGCAGCTTCTGCTCAATAAGGGACTTTCTCGTGTCGTTGTCGGTGACAAACCAGAAATCGGTTGGGGCTTTCCGCCAGGAGGCATTTATATTGATGGAGTCTGTGACGATTGTAATCACCGGTCTTCGTGGTCCCCCGGACCTGACGTAGCGTTCGGCGAAATATGGGTAGAGCGGGAAGGTGGAGACAATCACATCGGGGTCGAAAGCCTCAACGCGCTGAACGAATGCCCTCTCTACCCGACGCATGTAGGAAGAGCTCTGTCGGGAGAAGTCCCGACGCTCAACGTTGTTGTAGATCTTCTTCCAGGTGCGCGGGTGATAGGTGGTAACGTAGCGGTAACTGCTGCGCAGGACGTTGTTGAAGCGGGGAGAAGCTTCATTAGTGGGGTCGATGATGATCGACTGAGCCTGGCCTTTCAATGCTTTCGCGAGTCCGCGGGCGGCGGTATTGTGTCCGTCTCCAAACCCCGCGGTGGCTATGAGAACGCGGGGGTGGTCCGGGAGAGTCACGAGAAGAGGTTGTAGGATAAGGAGGATGCCCCCGCCAGTATGTTGTGGATTTTGTTCCTCTCGGATTCAATGTCTGGGATTGCCAGAAGCGATATTTGAGAGCAATCTGCGGGTTTCCGCGATGGCGAAGCAGAGTCGACCGAGGGGAGGGGAACAGGAAACGGCGCCTGATTCGCGCCGGGATATTGTCCTTTTACAGGATTCGGAAGTTGCGGAAAGTAATCCAAGACAAGGTCTTGAGGCGAGGCCCCCTCGGGGAAGTGAGATCTCGGTGGAAGAAGGTAGAGAGTTGAGCCTGCTGGAAAAAGGAGAGACGGATCCAAGGCTCCGGGCACAAGAGCTCGGGGTGGGATGGGATACCGCTGGAAGAAGCAGTGCAGGAAAGACTCCGATGGGGTGGCTGGTTCTTATTGGGGTTCTGCTCGTGGTGCTGGGTGGGTGGTCCGCGATTACTCTGAGCAGGGGTGAGATCAATTTAAAGGCGCAGGAGGCTGAGAGCAGCAGAAAGAAGGAAAAGGAAGCACGGGACACAGCTTCTGCACGCGCCCTGGTAGAGCGGTTGGAACGGGCAGTGTCTGGCTATCTATCTGCCTCGACAGTTGAGGAGAAGTCGAGCTATGTCAGGCACAGGGAAAGAGTACTCCCGCTCATGCGCGATCATTATCGGCGTCATGAATTGCTGGGTGAAGAATCTGAGAGTATTGAGAATCTCAGGGCTGCAGAAGTTGAGAATTACCCGTTTTTTGGAGTCGATGTGAAGGTTGCGGGCAAGACTGATGTGAAGTTGTTGTTAATTGAGGATTGTGAGGACGGGGAACTGCGTTTCGACTGGGAGTCAGAGGTAAGTTATCAGCCGATGGCGATTTCTGAATATGTCGGAAAGAAGCCGACCGATGTGATGGAGTTCCGGGTCTATGCGGAACTGGACAGCTTCTACAGCTATGAGTTTTCGGATCAGGACCGCTATAGATCAATCAAGCTTACTTTCAGGGACGAAGATGAGTTTCTTTTCGGCTATGTTGAGAGAGGAAGTGTGCAGGAGCGCGGATTAACCGCTATCTTGGAAGGGAAGGAGAATGAATTTCCCTTGCTTCTGCGCCTGCGGTTTCTTCCGAACACAAGATCTCGAAGGTCCGTCCTTATTGAGGAGGTGCTGGCAACCTCATGGGTGCTGGTCAGGAACCGTTGAGTTTGCAATCAGTCTGGTTGCGGGGGCGGCCTGGTAGTGTTAAGGATTCGCGGTGGAGACGAGTGCAACGGAGTCCACCATGTCGTATAATTCCTGATCCAGCTTTGAAATGAATAGATACATCAAGTCAGCAGGCGTGATAATCGGCACTCTGGTTCTGCTGAGCCAGGGGGCGAATGCAGAGCAGGTCCCTGCAGTGCTGGGGAAATACCTGGTGCCGGGAGTTGCTGCGAGGGGACAGGTGGTCGTAGTCGACCCCCCCAAGGAGATTAATGAATATGTTGCCAAGGTTGAGAAGGCCGCCCGGGACGACCCGGAATGGTTCAAGAGCTATTCCAAGAATGCCAAGCCGGGAATTCCGTTGCCGTTTCACGAGAAACTGGGTCTCAGCAAGGAGGATTATGCAACGTATAACAAGTTGTGGGATGAGCGGAAGATGGTGCCGCTTAAGGACGGGAACGTAATGGTCAGGTTGGAACAGGCAAAAAAGGGAGAATGGATGGTCCGGGTTTCGGGTAAGGGAGCTCCTCTTTCGCTTCTTCGTTACCTGGCAGGAAAAGACGTTGTTAAATCCCCGAATGGAGAATTGACCCGCCTCGAGGATATTGATGCCGATCCCCGTAGTATTCTGGGCAAGTGGACCGGGCATGAGTGGAGGTTCCAGGAGGAGGACAGTCTGGGAAAGACCAAGGAAAATTTTGGAATAGGAACCTTGGTGGGAACTCGCTGGGGAATTCTTGTCTATCGGCTGCAATCGACCTCCGCGCAGGGAAAACTGCTCTTTGACCGTAGCATGGTAATCAGGTTTCCCATGCCCGGGAAGTAGCTCTTCGTTTCTTGAAGAACAGTCGGAAAGCACCCTTGGGAACCTTGGTTACCCGGTGGCTGGTGGTGCCTTTGCTGGCTCTGTCCCTTGGACTACTGCTGATCTCCAATTTGCTGCTCCAGACACGGTGGTGCAGAGGTTGGCTGGAGGGCAAGCTGGAGCGGCGATCGAGATTTGACTGGACGGTGGCATCTCTTTCCTGGACTCCCTGGACAGGGATCCAGCTCCGGGATATTACAGTCCGGCCGCGTGGCCGTGACCGGCATCTGGCCTCGAGGGTGCTCTGCCGGGCTGATATTGATACAGGAATTTACTGGAGCTCTCTTCTCAGGGGAAAGGTTGTGCTGAGGGAGGTCTGTTTTCGTCGTGCAGAACTTGCGATCCCCCTGGAGTTACTCGCCTTGTTGCCTGAAGAGGAGACAGTGCCTCAGAAAGGCCCTCGAATCGCCAGGCGAGTCCCTGAATCGGAAGGTCCGGAAAGAGTTCCGGGGGGCAAGACGGACGGGAAGAATGAGGCAAGGCCTCGTGTCACGGCACCGGCGAACAAAGAGGTGATCATTCCTCGCCCTTTCAGGGTCATTATTGAACGTTGTAAGGTAGAGCTATATTCTTCCACGGATCAGGGAAAAAGCGGGCTGGTCCTGCGTGGCTTGCGGGCAGATCTTCCCTTGCAGGGGGAGAATTCCTCGGGGTGGATTCGATGTGACGGAATCGGTTTTGGGGGCCATGACATTGGGGGGTCGTGGCGGGGTCAGGTCGAATGGAGGAGTCCAGTTCTTGCCATGCCGCCCACCGAGTTCTTGTGGGAGGGCCTGCCCATTCGAGTTGAAGGTTCCCTGCAGATGGTGGGTAGTCCTCGTTTCCTCGTAACGATGGAAGTGCCGGATGGTCCGGTGAGGATGCGTCGTTTGCCGATGGTTCCGTGGTCGCAGGCGTCATTGGAGGCTGAAAGTGTTCGGATGGAGGGAAATCTCGGAGGAACCCTAACCTCTTTAGGCAGTTGGAGGGGGAGCCTCGTTATCAAAGCAAGCGGCCTTGCTTTGACAGGTGCAGGGAAGGAAAAGCAGGTTGGTTTTGAAGAGGGACGACTGAAGGCAGGTATGAGGAACGGCTCTTTTCAAGTCCTCGATGCCCGACTCCATAGCGAGGAGTTGTCCTTTCTCGGAAACGGCGTTCTTGTTCCTGATGGCAGGCTTCGGGGCGTGATTAGGGTGGTGGCGGATCAAGACAACGCCTCTGTAATCACGAGGTTTGCGAATGGTGCAATGTGGACCGGAGGCTGGACGCGTACCTGGTTGTCTCCTCTTGAGACGCCCGACCGTTACTACCGGGATCTGGAGTTGAAAGGAACAGTGAATGGTGCGGTAATGAACGCCGGCAGGCACGGAGAGAACCTGGAAGTGTCAAAGGCCTGGAAGCAGATGGTGTCATTTGTCAGGAACGAAGAACGGGAAACTGGGCAAGTCGTTGCTCCCGTTCTGGAAAATCAACCCCTGACCCCATGAGAGTGATAGGAGGTTGCGCACGGGGAATGCGGTTACAGGCTCCCCCCACTCATACCCGCCCCTCGACGGATCGACTCCGTGAAGCCCTTTTTTCCATATTGCAGGCGCGCCTTGAAGGGGCGCATATTCTGGATCTCTTCGCTGGTTCAGGGGCGCTGGGAATTGAGGCTTTAAGCCGGGGAGCGGAGAAAGCGGTTTTTGTGGAAGAAGACAGGATTGCGGTAAAAACCCTGAAGAAAAACTTGGAGCAAGTGCGTCTTGCAGGGCGGGCTGCCGTCCTTGAGTGTGATGTTTTTGCATATCTGAAAAGTTCCCGCATGGTGTTTGATATTGTCCTGGCCGATCCTCCCTATGCTTCAAACGCGGACTGCGATCTGGCTGCTGATCTTCTTTCCGATTCGCGGCTCTCAGAACTATTGTCCGATGACGGGTTGGTGGTAATTGAAGTGGAAGCGGAACGGGAGAATCCTGTTGCGCCTGGTTGGGAGGTTGTCGACCGAAGGGTTTACGGCAGTAGCGCGATTCTGTTTTACGCCTGGCAGGAGTCCCGGTAGATTTCGCCCCTATGAATTTGGCGGTGCGGTTACTTTACAACTGCGTGCTGCCCGTTTTTTTCCTTCTTGCCGCACCAGCATGGCTTCTCAAGATGTTTCGCCGGGGTGGGGTTGATCGACGACTTTTCCAGCGACTGGGGCTTTTTTGCGACCCTGTTGAATATGAGCGGGTGGGGGTGATCTATATTCATGCGGTGAGTGTCGGAGAGGTCAGGATGGCACTTCGATTAATAACCCGGTGGCTGCAGCATAACCCTGATGAGCGTTTTGTCCTTGCGGCTACAACCTCCACGGGATTCAAACTAGGTGAGAACGAGGCGCCAGAGGGTGTGCGTGTGATATACAGCCCGCTTGATCTTCCCCTGATTCTCAGAGGTGTCTTCCGCCGCTTTGAGCCGGTGCTGATTGTGCTGATTGATTCTGAACTCTGGCCAAACCTCCTGCATTTCGGAGAGCGGAGGGGCATTCCGGTAGCGCTTGTGAATGCCCGTTTGTCCGAACGATCAGCTCGTCGCTATGAGAGATTGCGCGTTGTAACCGCGCCGTTGCTGGGACAGTTGAAGGTGGTTTGTGCGCAGGCCGCCAAGCATGCGGATTCGTGGGGTAGCATTGGGTTTTCGGATGAGGCCCTGATAGTGACTGGAAGTTTGAAATATGACCTGCAGGGTGTGGAGCAGCCAACTGAACGGAATGAGTTCCGGGAAATGATCAAGGCATTTGGTCCCGGACGGCCGGTTGTGCTGGCAGCCAGTACTCATGCAGGAGAAGAACGTCTGATTGCGGAGGCTATTCGCAAGGTGCCCGGGGCTCTCCCGGTAATCCTGCCTCGGCATGCGGAGCGCAGGGGCGCTGCCCGGGCAGATCTTGAGGATGCAGGTTTCGAAGTCATCCTGCGGAGCAACTTCATTCCTCCCCAGAGCCCTGAGTCAGCAGTGCTGCTGGTGGACTCCACAGGCGAGCTGAGGGACTGGACAGCTCATGCCGATGTCGTAGTGATTGGGAAGAGTTTTCTTGGCCGGGGCGGGCAGAATCCCGTTGAGGCGATCGCAGCCGGTGTGCCGGTAATTTGTGGTCCCCATATGGGAAATTTCGAGCCCCTGATCACAGATCTCCGGGTCGAAGAGGCTGTTGAGAGCGTCCGACAAACAGACTTGGTGATGGGGCTTCGGGCTGTTCTTGATTCCGAGTCGCGCCGCCGGATGATGACGAAAGCCGCTACCTCAGTGCTTGATGAGCACTGGGGAGCAACGGACCGGATTATCGACCGTTTACGCAAGCTGACTGACTCATAGCATGAATCCCGGGAGAAGGTGCTGTCCGGTAAGGGGAAGAGAGATGAGCCGGTTCCCGTTTCGAAATGGGAAAGGCAGTCGCGGCTACCTGGGAGTGGGGGACTGCTTCCTGCGGAACTCCTCCAGCTTCTTCTGTTCGAGGTATTGGCGGAGTTGCCGGATCACAGCGACATCAGGATCGGCTTCGGGGTTAACGAAGGGGTTGTTTGATCCGTACCATGACCAAGGTCCCCGGGGAACTCCTCCGAATTCAACAAAACGCCAGTGGAGCTTGTCGCCTGACTTCAATCCAAGGTAGTCGCGTACGGCTGGTGAGACGTCGATGCCAGCTTGCCTGCTGCGGGGGGGGTGCCCTCCGAAGACGTATTTCCAGTCATCGGTGACCCAGGGTCCGCAGTCCTCCCATTGAGCATAGCAGACTTTGCGCTGGTAATAGAGTTGGATCCAGCGTCCCTTGCAGACGCTTCGTCCAGGCTTCGGGTTGTAGCGTGAGAACCAGGGAATTACCCGTGAAGCCTCAGGGCGGTGCAGGCGGTGATTCAGGCAGTCGTTGTATGGCAGGGCAACGTAAAATGAATTGAGCTGTGGACGGAAAGACTTGGGAGCGAAATTGGCTCGCGCCTCTGGATTCGGGTCATCATATCCTCCATAGTTCACGGCCCATTTTCCGTCCCAGGATGAATGATGGTTGGATGTCTTGTTTCGCCCCCCTGGCTTTTCTCCGATCCAGAAGATGGTGGCGGTGATATCCCGGTGCCAGGGGTAAATGGTCTTGCGATAGTGGTAGGGGTTGGGAGGGGGCTTGGTGGGAGAAGTAACCTGTGGTCCTCCCTGTCCCTGAGCGGGGAAAGTAGCCCAGAGCGGCATCAGAATGGCAATGAGAAGGAGGCGGGTCACGTGTTCGCAGCAGGTGCAGCCTAGCATGAGGGTCAATGGGTTCTGTCGTTCTGCGCTCAATGCACCGCTATCCGCTTTTTCAAGCCGCCGATCATTACCTCAAATTCACCGGGTTCCAGAACGAGAGAATTCTCCAGTCCGAAATAGGAGAGGTCTGTCACAGGGATCTCGAAGGTGACCCTCTTGGTTTCTCCAGGAGAGAGGTCGACTTGGCGGAAAGCCCGGAGGCGTTTGACGGGAGGCACAACAGACGCGAACAGGTCACGGATAAAGACATGGACAGTTTCTGTACCCTTACGTTTGCCGGTGTTGGTGACGTCTACGGAGAGTCTTAGCTTGTCGTTCT
Source organism: Roseibacillus sp. (assembly GCA_002709395.1). Taxonomy (GTDB): domain Bacteria; phylum Verrucomicrobiota; class Verrucomicrobiia; order Verrucomicrobiales; family Akkermansiaceae; genus Roseibacillus_B. The sequence goes on from PAQU01000015.1 coordinate 14,184, forward strand.
TGTCGAGGGGGGTGGCCGGGACTTCGAGATTGTCGTAGTGAAAAGTTGTGTAACTGAGCCCGTGCCCGAATTCATAAAGGGGGTTGAATCCGGGAGTTTCCTTGTCAGGACCAATGCTGTCGCTGTGTTTGTGGTCGTAGGAGAGAAGACTGTGAGGGTTGCGGGGGTAGGTGAAAGGAAGGCGCCCGGTAGGATTGAATTGACCGGTCAGCACCTCGTAGAGTGCTTCGCCGCCGTGTGGACCGGGGTGCCCGGCATGAATGATGGCATGACAGTGTCCGGCAACCTTGGTGATGAGGCGGGGGCGATTCCCCAGAAGAACAAGGATGAGAGGTTTGCCGGTTGCAAGGTGCCGCACCAGGCGCAACTGGTTTTCAGGCATCGAGAGGTCGGAGATATTACCCGGAGTTTCCGTGCCGGGTTTTTCTGCCAGAACGCAGACGATGACATCAGCATTCCTGGCCTTGCGGAGAGCATAATCCAAGTCGGTGGACCCGTCCCACTGTGCTCCCCGTGCCCAGAGCACGTTGTCCCGTCCGTGACGGGCATTGAAGGATTCGAGGACCGTCTGGAGGGGTTCAGGGTAGGCGGCTTCGTCCGTCCCCTGCCACGTGTAGGACCAGGATCCATGGAGAGCGGACAGTGAATGGCATCCCGGTCCTGTCAGGAGGATCTTGCATTCCTTGGAGAGGGGCAGGGCGTCATCGTTCTTGAGGAGAACAAGTGATTCCCGGGCTGCCCGGGCTGAGAGAGCGTGTGCTTCCTTCGTTCCGATTTTATTGGCGGAGGCCGGGTCAGGGTAGGGGCTGTCAAAGAGGCCGAGGGAGAATTTCAGGCGCAGGATACGCCTGACAGATGCATCGAGGGCTTCTTCGGGGACCAGTTTTTCCCTGACGAGCTGGATCAGATTGTTGGTGAAGTGAAAATCGTTTGGCGCCATGCAGATATCGATACCCGCCTCTACTGAGAGGCGGACGGCCTCCTTGATGTTGGGAGCAACCTTGTGAAGATTGTGGAGTTTTTTTACGTCCTCCCAGTCCGTGACGATTACCCCCTTGAAGTTCATCTCTTCGCGGAGGAGCTTGGTAAGCATCTCATGGCTGGCATGAAGCGGGATACCATTTATCTCGCTGGAATTTACCATGACAGCCTGCACATTCTGTTCTACCGCCCTGATGAAGGGCGGTAGAAAATACTCACGGAGGTAGTGCTCAGGTAGAAGGGATTGAGTCCGGTCCTGTCCACTGAGGGGGAAACTATAGCCCAGAAAATGCTTGGCGGTGGCAGCTACCGAGGTCTTGGAGGAAAGAGACTCGCCCTGGAGTCCACGCACGGAGGCGGTAGCCATCACGCTGGAAATATGGACGTCCTCCCCAAAGGTCTCGACATAGCGGGACCAGAGCGGTTGGCGGCCCACGTCGAGGGAGGGTCCAAAGTTCCATGGAATACCTGCCGCGCGGGTTTCACGAGCGGTTATGGCATGGCATTGTTCGACCAGCTTCGCATTGCGGGTAGCTGCAAGTCCGAGATTGTGGGGAAACAGGGTAGCCCCTCTCACGTAATTAGCACCATGCACGCTGTCGATTCCGTAAAGGACTGGTATCCGGTGCCGGGTCTCCTTGGTGGCCAGATCCTGGATCTGGGTCAGTATCTTGTGCCAGTGAGTGACACTGAAAGCCATGTTGTGGACATTGAGAACCGAGCCCACGTGCTTTTTCACGATGGCATTTCGTAGTTTGTCCGGGTCGAGTTCATGTCCGTCCGGATCTCCGGAGTTGGACTCACTGCTGGATAGCGCGCCCAGAGTAAGCTGAGTCATCTGTCCGGCCTTTTCCTCCACGCTCATCTTCTCCAGTATTGCGGAGATGGCTCTCTCCGTATCCTCTCCTGCGAGAGAAAGGGGGGTCAGGAGAACACCGGGAAGCGCAAAAAGGGCCAGACGGGGGAAAAGGTGGATCTGCATGCTTGGGACGCCAACTAAAGCAGAGATTCAGGGAGAGGCAATTGCGGCCTTGGCGCATCCACGGCATCTGAGTTCCCGTCTCCGCGAGGATGACCAGGGAGGCGCCATTTACCAGTCGTCCCGGAGTGGAATCAGGATCGGTGCATGATGGTGTCCTTCTGGTAGTGCGGATCCGGTTCGGGGAAATCGAGAGTAAAGTGAATACCACGCGACTCCTTGCGATGGATGGCACAGTCGACAATCAGCGAGGCGACACTTACAAGGTTGCGGAGTTCAAGGATGTCGGCATTGACGCGGTATCCCCAGTAGAACTCACGGACTTCCCGGTCAAGGTTGCGCAGGCGGCAACTCGCCCTTAGCAGTCTTTTGTCGGTGCGGACGATCGAGACGTAATCCCACATGGTACGACGAATTTCATCCCAGTTGTGGTAGATGTTAACCAGTTCATCAGGAGGAGCAGTATCTCCATGTTCCCATCCGGGGATAGAAGGTGCGGAGGTATTGTCCCCGGGAGGGAACTGCTGCAGGATTCTGGCGAGAGCCCGGCGGGCCATGACGTTGCCCTCAAGCAGGCTGTTGGAGGCCAGGCGATTGGCTCCGTGCAGTCCTGTGCAGGCTACTTCTCCGATGGCAAACAGTCCACGCAGGTTGGTTGTGCCATCAGGGTCAGCAACCACGCCTCCACATTGGTAGTGGGCAGCAGGAACAACCGGAATCGGAGATTCTTCAGCGTCGTGTCCGAACTGCAGGAGGGTCTGGTGAATAAATGGGAACCGTTGCGCCATGAAGCCCTTCTGCTTTTGAGTAACGTCGAGATAGACACAGGTTGCGCCGGTCTTCTTGATTTCGGTATCGATTGCGCGGGCGACAATGTCCCGGGGAGCGAGAGAGCCGCGTTTGTCGTAGTTCAGGGTAAATTCCTCGCCCTTTTCGTTGAGCAGGATTGCGCCTTCGCCACGCAATGCCTCAGAGATGAGAAATGAACGGGCTTCAGGTCCCGTTGCAGCGGGATTGTAGAAGCAGGTAGGGTGGAATTGGATGAATTCCATGTTGGCGACGGTTGCGCCTGCTCTCCAGGCCATGGCCACGCCGTCGCCCGTGGCGGAGTCGGGATTGGTCGTATAGAGGTAGACTTTTCCGCAGCCGCCGGTAGCAAGGATTGTGCGATCAGAGCGGAGGGTGTGGACTTCGCCAGTGCTCTTGTCTAGGACGTAGGCCCCGATGACCCGGTTGTCTGTGATGTTGCCCAGTTTGCCGGTAGTAATGAGGTCAATAGCAATGTGATCGGTCAGAATTTTCAGACCGGGAGTGTGATGTGCGGTATCCAGGAGAGAAGAAGCGATTTCATGTCCGGTAGTATCCTTGGAATGAAGGATCCGGCGTTCAGAATGTCCCCCCTCCCGCCCAAGGGAATACCGGTCGTTTTTTCTGTCGAAGGTTGTGCCCCAGGAAACGAGTTCCTCGATGGTTTGCGCGCCTTCTCCGACAATGGTTCGAACTGCCTCCTCATCACAGAGGCCGGCCCCGGCATCAAGGGTGTCGGCAATGTGCTTTTCGATGGTGTCATTCTGGTCCCGCAGGCCATTGGGGAGGACTGCGGAGATCCCGCCCTGGGCCCACGCGGTGTTGGAATTGAGAGGATCGTTCTTCGTGATCAGGGTTACAGAGCCATGCTCGGCAGCCCTGATGGCAAAGGAGATCCCGGCAATGCCACTTCCTATGACGAGAAAATCCGATGTCATGCTCGGGAGTATCCTTCCGCCCTCAAGGCCTGTAGGACAAGCCGGTTATTCAGTTATTGGCTGTCAGGGGACTGAAGATGATGTCATAACTGGCTGAAGATGGATGTCAGGATCTTCAAGACGAAGGATGAGCTGGGAGCAGAAGCGGCGTCCGCCGGAGCGGACAAGATCCGGAAGTCCCTGGCAGAGAGAAGCGAGGTCTGTATCGTGATGGCCTCGGCGGCTTCGCAGTTCGAGGTAGTCGAAGCCCTTGCGAGGCACTCTGAGGTGGAGTGGGGCCGGGTAACCCTGTTTCATCTGGACGAATATATCGGGATCGGGGCGGATCATCCGGCATCTTTCAGTAGATTTCTCAGGGAGCGATTCATTGAGAGATTGTCATGTCCGCTGAAGGGGTTTCATGCGATCGGGGGAGAGAATGATCCCCATAAGGAATGTGCCCGGGTAGGTGGATTACTGGCAGAGGAAGACCCGGTAGTAGCCTTTATCGGAATTGGAGAAAACGGGCACATTGCCTTTAACGACCCACCTGCCGATTTTGTAACGAGGGACCCTTACCTTGTGGTGGAGCTTGATGAAATGTGCCGTCAGCAGCAGGTTGGAGAAGGCTGGTTTCCGGAACTTGAGGCAGTTCCAACACATGCGATATCGATGTCGGTGCAGCAGATCCTGAAGGCGGAGCGGATCATCTGCTCTGTTCCTGATGAGAGAAAGGCGGATGCGGTATGGAAAACGGTAGGGGGAGAGGTGAATCCGGAGGTCCCCGCCACGATTCTCCAGAACCACGGGGACTGTACTCTTTATCTGGATGAACCTGCTGCCAGCATGATCCAGCGATGAGTTTCTTTGATCTCCAGGTTAATGGATATGCCGGGATCGACTTCAATTCCGGGGCCCTGACCACCGAGGAGGCCCGCGTGGCCTGTGAGGCCATGCGGGAGGATGGGACCACCGGAGCCCTGGCCACCGTGATCACGGACTCGATGGAGGGAATGAAGGGCAAGCTTCGAAGGCTGGTAAAGGCGCGGGAGGAAGATGAGGTGGTGCGCGAGACCTTGGCAGGGCTGCATATCGAGGGACCATTCCTGAACCCGGCCCACGGGTTCATCGGGGCCCATCCGCGCGATTGTGCCCGGCCTGCCACAGTGGATGCCATGAAGGAGCTTCTGGAGGCAGCAGCTGGCCTTACCAGAATCGTAACCCTCGCGCCTGAATATGATGAGGGGTTTGCTACAACTCGCTTTCTGGCGGGAGAGGACATCGTGGTTTCCGCGGGACATTGTGATCCCTCTCTGGACCAGCTGCGGGCAGCGATTGATGCGGGGCTCTCGATGTTCACGCATCTCGGGAATGGCTGTCCGTTGCAGTTGCAACGGCACGATAACATCGTGGAGCGGGTGCTCAGTCTCTCCGAAGATCTCTGGATCTGCTTTATCGGCGATGGGGTGCATGTGCCGCCCTATGCCCTGCGAAATTATCTCCGGGCGGCTGGGATAGAACGTTCTCTCATGGTCACCGATGCAATCTCGGCAGCACGGGCCGGTCCCGGAAAATACACCCTGGCGGGATGGGACCTCGAGATCGGGGAAGACATGATCGCGCGGTCTCCGGATGGCTCGCACTTCGTGGGATCAACCGCGACCATGCCCCTGGTAGCCGATGTCCTGCAGGAAATGGGCATGGAAGATGAAGAAATTGCAGATCTCTGCTGTAAACGGCCGAGGGAAGTAATCGGGTATTCGTGATTGGTTATTCCGATCAGTTATTGAATAGTGTCGGATGCGGAGGGTGACGATGAGTATTCGTGAAACGCTGAAGTCGGTTGGGCCAGCCATTATCGTGGCGGCGGTAGTGCTGGGCCCGGGGAGTATTCTCACGAGTTCGAAGGTGGGAGCGCAGTTCGGTTGGCTTGGCGTGCCCATGTTGGCAATAGCGGTGGTTCTCATGATCGGGATGGTCGCGCTTTCCGCCCGTCTAGGAGTGGTCTACAGGCATAGTCTCTGTGATGAACTGACCCGGCGACTGAGCCGTTCAATCGCAATTGCCGTTGCGACTGTTCTGTTCCTCATCGTGGCTCTCTTCCAGTCCAGTAACAATATCGCAGTGGTGGGAGGTCTGGAGCCGCTCTTCGACAGCGCTGACAGTCCTCTGGCTGAAAGTTGGTTCAGGATCCTGATTGTGGTTCTGGTGAACGCCCTCGTGATCTTGTCGCTATACGCCATGCGCAGTCTCTATGGCCTTATCGAGAAGGCCATGAAGATTCTGATGGGTCTCATGATCATGGTTTTCCTGATCAACCTGGTGACTGTGATGGTGGCGGAACCGGTCGAACGGGTGGTGGAGTCGGGTCAGCCCGCGGATTGGTTGCCCCTGATTGGAATGGTGGGTACGACCTTCTCGGTGGCAGGCGCCTTCTTTCAGGCTTATCTGGTGCGAGAGAAAGGTTGGGGGCTGCGCGACCTGCGAAAGGGCATGATTGATTCGGTGGTGGGGATCTCGGTTCTGGGCGGGGTGACAGCTGTCATCCTGATCACCTCGATCATGGTATTTTACCGGACTCCGGAGGCAGCCCAGCTCAAGAGCGTGGGAGATGTGGCGAGCCAACTGGAGCCACTCTTCGGTTCGACCGCGAAGTATATCTTCGCGATAGGAATCCTGGCTGGAGCCTTCAGCTCGTTTCTGGTGAATGCCATCATCGGAGGGACGGTGATGGCTGATGGTCTTGGGAAAGGGAGTAAAATTGGTGACCGCTGGTCACGGCACGGCACTGCTGCAGCCCTGATAGTGGGAATGCTGATAGCAATTCTTGCCGGCGGGAAGCAGGGAAATACCGTCGGGTTGATCACCGTGGCGCAGGCTCTTACAGTGCTTGGGATTCCAGCCCTTGCATTGGCGCTTCTTTTCCTGGCAGTGCAGAAGGACCTTTCCGGTGAACGCCGGACGCCCCCTGCGCTCCTTGCAATTGCAGGGCTGGGTACGTTGGTGGCGTTTTTCTTTGCGACCCTGACCGCTATCAAGCTATGGGGCAAGCTGTTCGGCAGCTAGGAGTGATGGTGGTCAGATCTCCACGTTGTCGATGAGTCGCACGTCATCATAGTAGACGGCAGCTGCGAGTAGGGCTGGACCGGCAACTTTGGGAAGAAGTTGCAGGTTCTCACGGTCGACTAACTCAAGATAGTCGATTTGCAGTCCGGCCGGGGCATCGTGCAGAAGATGATGGCGGGCGGCTTCAAGATAGACTTCACTGCGTTGTTCTCCGGTCTCGCGTAGATCGCGGGCAGCGAGGAGGGCACGGTGGATCCGGGGGGCATCAGCGCGGTGCTCCTGATTCAGGGTGAGGTTGCGTGAGGAGAGAGCCAATCCATCCGGGTCACGTACGGTTTCGATGTCATGGATCTCTATTGGAAGAAAGAGATCCCGGACGAGACGCCGGATGATTGCGAGTTGCTGATAGTCCTTTTTGCCGAAGACGGCAGCTGAAGGGAGTAGAGCGTGAAAGAGCTTGAGGACGACAGTACAAACTCCCTCGAAATGGCCGGGCCGGGCTGCCCCGCAGAGGTTCCGGGAAAGCAGGTTTTCGGAGACCCTGACGGAGTGATCGGTAGCATAGAATTCCGCAGGGGAGGGAGTGAACACGACATTCACGTCGAGGCTGCGGCACAGGGCGAGATCTTCCTCAAGAGAGGCCGGGTAGTCTGCGAGGTCACCGGGTCGGTCGAATTGAAGGGGATTCAGGAAGATGGATACCACCACGGATCCACTTGCTCCCGCTATTTCCCTTGCGGCACGGATAAGGGCTGCATGTCCTTCGTGAAGAGCCCCCATTGTCGGAACGAGGACGGAAGACGCGGGAATGTTTGAAGGGAGATCGGTGAGGGAGGAGAGTTGAAGCATCTGGTTGTCCTGAGGTGGAGTCTTAATACTTTAATGAACTTGAGTTTCGGAAGAGGAAGAACTAAGCTTGTACAAGTTTTGAAATCGGTGATGAGAGGCGTGAGGGTGTTGGGGATCTTGCTGGCATTCTCATCATTCGTGCCGGATGGAAGAGGTGGGGAGGAGGTTTCTGAAAAGCAGCCTCCCATTGGAAGCTTAGTGGCTCCTGCAGGCGAGGAAAAGCTGCAAACGGCGGTTGTCAATATTCAGGAGCTCTTTCGGAGTTATTACAAGGTGGAGAGGGCGCAGGAGGAGATCAACCTCGAGCGGGCTCGAATTCAGAAGGAGCATAACGATCTCATGGATCGCCTGCGTGGGATGGACCAGAGCCTGCGTCAGTTGGAGGGAGCTCTTCAGGCCACGGATCTAACCGAACAGCGACGTCTGGCTCTTGAGCGTGAAAAGGGCCTGCGCATTCATGAGCGGGAGAATCTCAATTACGATCGAATTTCAGATATTCACGTCCGCCATGCGGAACTGAATCGCAAGATGCTGGCCCGCATGGACGTGCTTCTCAGGGAGATTCATCTTCTGGTGGCGGAGCAGGCGGAGGACCTGGGATTTGACCTGGTATTTGACCTTGATGGGTCGGGAACGTCGCAGGTTCCCATGCTGCTTTATGCAAGGGATGCCGCTGACATTACGCCCATGATCCTGAAGGAACTCCAGAAAAGGGTTCCGCCCGCAGGTTGAAAGGGGTTGAGGTTTGACGCCTGAGGAATTTTCGTCAGACTCCGGTTCAATCTTAAGAAACGCCAAGCAAATGATTTTTCGCCAACTTGCCTTTGCGGCTGCCACCACCCTGCTGTTCTCTCTGCCTGCGGTCGCGCAGGATAAACTCAAGATTGCCACGGTAGATATGCAGACGCTGTTCAAGCAGTATCACCGCACCAATGCCGCCCAGAAGGAGGTCAACGTTGAGCGGGCCAAGATCCAGCAGAATAACAACGAGCGTCTTGAAACAATTCGTGCGCTTGAGAACGAGTTGCAGGGGTTACGCAAGCAGTTGGATGACCCTTCTCTCAGTGACAAGAGGAAGCAGGAGTTGTTCAAGGACTTCCAGATGAAGACTCAGGAAGGGGTAGCCCTGGACCGGGAGCGTCGCGAGTTTCTCCAGCGCCGGAACACGGCCCTGAACGAGAAGATGGTTCAGAAGATGCGGGGAATACTCGAGGAAATCCGGAAATTGGTGGAACAGCGCGCCAAAGCCGATGGCTACGATTACGTATTCGACAAGTCCGGACTCAGCACCTCCCAAGTGCCTTTTCTCCTGTATACCAAGGATGCGACGGATATCACGGCTGGTCTGCTGGGAGTTCTTAACAAGGATGCACCTGCACCTGCGGCCGCACCCACGGGTGAGTAGGAGGCTCTTCAGGAGGCCTTTGTTTCTAACATCTTGGTCACTGTGGAATTCCGGATCGCGGAAGTGGTTGCCCTGGTAGGGGGGACCTTGGTTTCTGGCGATGAAGAAGTAGTTCTGGACGGGGTAAAAACCCTGGAAGAAGCCGGTCCTGGCGATTTAAGTTTCTTTTCTCTTCCCAGGTATCGGACTCACTTTGAAAGAACAAGGGCAGGGGCTGTCCTGGTCACTCCTGATGTTGATGAGGGGCCTGATGGCGTGGCCCTTATTCAGGTTGAGAACCCGTCCTATGCTCTCGCAGCTCTTGCCGGGAAGGCAGAAGAAATGGCGCGCGACTTTACTCCCGGAATTCGAGCGGGAGCACATGTCTCAGAGAGTGCGGTGGTGGATGCGGGGGCTGCCATCCATCCCGGAGCCGTGGTGGGAGACGAGGCGGTTATCGGACCCGGATCGGAGGTATGTGCGGGAGCGGTAATTGGCCGGGGTGTGCAGGTGGGAGAAGATTGTGTCATTCACCAGAATGCCAGTGTGCGTGAAGGGTGTATCCTCAGGGACCGTGTGATCCTGCAACCGGGAGCGGTGATCGGATCGGATGGATTTGGCTACGAATTCTCTGAAGGCAGGCATCAGAAGGTTCCCCAGCTCGGGATCGTGGTGCTTGAGGATGATGTGGAAGTTGGCGCTAATGCCTGTGTAGACCGGGCCCGGATTGGCAGGACAGTGGTCGGGGAGGGGAGCAAGATCGATAACCTGGTGCAGGTTGGGCACAATGTGCAGATTGGAAAGCATTGCATTCTCGTCGCGCTTTCTGGAGTGGCGGGGAGCTCAAGGCTGGGAGATCACGTAACCCTGGCGGCTCAGGTGGGAGTCAATGGGCATATTGAGATTGCCAGTGGGGTTCAGCTTGGAGGAAAGACCGGGGCGTTTCAGAGTATCACCGAGCCGGGAGCTTATCTGGGTGCGCCGGCGAAGCCTCTCAAGGAGGAGATCAGGCTTTGGCGCGAGCTGGGCAAGCTGCCCGATACCCGCCGGGAGGTGAAGGCCCTGCGCAGGGAACTGGATAAACTTAAGGAAGAATAGGAGTTCCTAGATGTGAAGAGGTTTCCCGGGTGAGGGAATAACCGAACGTTCAATCTGATTGCCAAACCATTCCAAGGCAGAGGAATCACCGTGGACGAGGATGGTCTTCCGGGCATTGGCCTTCTGCATGAATTCCAGAAGTTGGTCGCGGGGTGCATGCCCGCTGAAATCGTAGATATTTACTCCGCAGTTGAGTGGAACCTCAGGAAGCTCCTCATCCAACCGGATACGGTCACCGGGTTGAGCTGCACGGATCTTTCCTCCCGGGCTGTCGGGATCGGCATAGCCTACGAAGAGAAGCATGTTTTCCGGCTTGTTTATGAACCCTCGTGCAAAACCGTTGGAGGTGGTCTTCTCCGTCATCATGCCGCTTGAGAGGGCGTAGATAGCGCCTCTTTCGAGAGGAATACGCCTGCGACCCCGGCGGTTCCCGGTAATAGGGTTCATGTCACGCAGGATCTTGAAGCCCGGACAGGATCGGCGGGTGGAGTCTGAGAATTTGTCGTAGATCACGGTCATCTTGGTGCTCAGGCCGCCGATGTAGACCGGCGCATCCTGAAGGCTCCCGTCCTTCTGATGACCGTGAAGCATGGTGAGAATCTCCTGAGTTTTTCCGATTGCGAAGACAGGAATCAGGACCGATCCGCCATCGCTCAGACAACGGCTGATATCTCCGATGAAGCGTTCTTTCTCCTTCTGGTGGGAGTATTGAGGGTTGCGGGGAGCGTCGCCGCGTGTGGTCTCGACAATAAGAGCATCGAGGGACCGGTCTCCCAGTTCCGGAAAACGGGCTCCCCTGATCAGCGAATGGTCTTCGAAGTGAACATCTCCACTATAGAAGAGGCTTGTCCCGTTTCCTTCGAGGAGGACTCCTGCAGATCCAAGGATATGACCGGCGTCGTAGAAGGTCGCACTCGTTTTGCCGCTCCAGTCGAGGTCGAAAGGTTTTTCATAATCGCGTGGCTCGATGCGGGGGAAGAGTTCCTCAATGGCACGGTGTGTAAAAAGAGGATAATCCTCTATTCCCAGTTCCGTTCGCTGGGATTTCATGACATTGACGGAGTTATGGAGCAGGGCATCAGCGAGGGCGCTGGTCGCGGGGGTCATGAAGACCCGGGCGGAGGGCTGATCGCGCATCAGGATCGGAAGGGTTCCCACATGATCGAGGTGCGAGTGGCTGATGATAATCGCGTCGAGGCTGTCATGGGGGATCTCCTCGTAGCGCGGAAGGGCGAGGGGGCCTCTTTCCTTGGGGTGCATCCCAGCATCGATTACGATACGGGTTTGCCCAATCTCAAGCAGGTAGCTGTTAGCCCCGATCTCGTTGGCCCGGTTCAGAAGAGTAAATCGAGCATCAGCCACGGATACCGGGGAATCTGGCCATGAGGATGCGGGATGTCAAAGTAATGCGCCTATATGAAAAGGGGCAGAATGAGGGAAATAGCAGGGGGCGGATTCGAACCGCCGACCCAAGGCTTATGAGTCCTTTGCTCTACCCCTGAGCTACCCTGCCGATTTTCTCCCTCAGAGCGGATGGGGACTATATTGTGGCCTTGGCACTGTCGATATCAAAAATACCGACAAGAGTGAAGAATACCTGAATTCCAGTGAACGGGTGGTAGGTGCGAATTCAAGGTGGGCGGTATCCCAGGAAGTAGGAGAGGTGCTCCCCGGAGCCATTTTCAGGGGAACTGTGACCAGAAGCCGCCGGCGGGGAGTGCAAAAGGGCTATAAAAGGTTATTTTCCGGAAAAAAACTATTGGGCGAGACGAACAATTTCGAGGGGACCTTTAAATTACTAAAAAATTGCCGAAATAGGCCTTGTCAACAGGGGTTTCGCTCCTATAGTCGCGCCCCCAAAATCGTGGCTGGAGGCCGTGTTTTCACGCGGAAAACAGCTTAAAACCAGCGATTTACCAGCTCATCGGGTGCAGCTCCGGATAACAGGCTTCCTGCGAGGGTAATTCTCGCTCGCCTGCCTCCTGCGCCCTTTGTGCGCCAATGCCCCCCCGAGACAGTCTCAAAAGCAGGAATTATGCCGACCATTAACCAACTTGTCCGCAAGGGACGCAAGCAGGCGATACGAAAGTCGAAGTCGCCGGCACTCTCCAACTGTCCACAGCGACGTGGGGTTTGTTTGCAGGTTTACACCCGGACGCCCAAAAAGCCGAACTCCGCCCTTCGGAAGGTGGCGAAGGTTCGTCTAACCAACGGCTATGAGGTAATTGCCTATATAGGGGGGGAAGGACATAACCTGCAGGAACATAGTATTGTGCTGGTCCGTGGCGGGCGGGTTAAGGATCTGCCAGGGGTGCGCTACCATATTGTAAGGGGCTCTCTTGATACCCTCGGGGTAGAGAACCGGAAACAAAGCCGTTCCAAGTATGGAGCGAAGCGACCGAAGAAGTAGTCAAGGGCTGAACTAGAAAGGTAGATACGAAGATGGCTCGAAGAAGAAGAGTTTACCATAAGCCGGATCGGCGAGATCCGAAGTTCGATAGTGAATTGATTGGGCACTTGATTTCCATGGTGATGAAGGATGGAAAGAGGTCCCTGGCCGAGCGGGTGGTCTATTCCGCTATCGACAAGGCCAACGAAGGAACTGACACGATTGATCCTCTGGAGGTCGTGACCCGGGCGATTGAAAATTCAAAGCCACGGGTGGAGGTGAAAAGCCGCCGGGTAGGGGGAGCAACCTATCAGGTGCCTCTTGAGGTTGCGGCTTCCCGTTCTCAAGCGCTGGCCATGCGCTGGATCATAGGGTTCGCCCGCGGTCGCAAGGGGACTCCAATGCATGTGGCTCTTGCAAACGAGATCAAGGACGCAGCCAATAATACAGGCGGGGCTGTCCGCAAGCGTGACGATGTTCACAAGATGGCTCAGGCCAACCGCGCCTTTGCGCACTTCCGCTGGTAAGAAACGATATTAATGCTCGCCACCGCCACAGTTGCATTCCCTCAGATGTCTGAAAGCCCAAACAGTCCTGACCGGCCGTATCCGCTTGAGCGGACACGGAATATAGGGATTGCGGCTCATATTGATGCGGGAAAGACGACCCTTACGGAGCGGGTTCTCTTTTATACCGGGATGATTCACAGGATCGGAGAGGTGCATGATGGTGCTACCACTACCGATCACATGGAGCAGGAGCGAGAGCGTGGAATTACCATTACCTCGGCGGCGGTCACCTGCGAATGGGTGCAGAAGAAAGACGAAGGGGTCTGCAAGCTTTTTGAAGAGCAGAAACAGCGGGTGAACATTATCGATACCCCGGGGCACGTTGATTTTACTGCTGAGGTTGAGCGGTCCCTCCGGGTTCTGGATGGAGCCATTGTCGTGTTTTGTGGAGTGGCCGGGGTGCAACCGCAGACCGAGACGGTCTGGAGGCAGGCGTCCAAATACAACGTTCCCCGGATTGTGTTCGTCAACAAGATGGACCGGGTAGGTGCTAATTTTCAGAATGTAGTGGAGGAGGTGCGGGAGAAACTGGGAGCCATTCCGCTTCGGATTCTTATCCCTATCGGAGCAGAGGATCAGCTCAGGGGACAAATTGACGTCCTGAACAAGAAGGCCGTGGTTTACACGGAGGACGATGCATTGGGTTCAACCTTCGAGGTCAGGGAGCTTGACGCCGAACAGGCGGTTCAGGCAGAGGAGGCTTATGCTGAAATCCTCGATGCCCTTGCGAACGTTGATGACGAACTTGGTGAGAAGTTCCTGATGGAGGAAGAAATCACCGTCGCTGATCTTAAGCAGGCAATGCGCCGGGCAACCATCGCGAACGAGGTTGTTCCCATTGCGGGCGGATCGGCCTTCAAGAACAAGGGGGTGCAGTATCTGGTGGACGCAGTGGTGGATTACCTCCCCAGTCCGCTTGAGATACCGGCTGCCAGGGGGCAGAAAGTGGATGATGAGAGCGAGGAAGTGGTGGCTGCAACGGATGACAACGCGAAGTTCTGCTCGCTGGCCTTCAAGCTCTGGGCCGATAAGTATGTGGGAAAACTGGTCTTCTTCCGCGTTTACTCTGGAACCGTGTCCAAGGGCGACATGGTCTACAATCCACGGACTCGCAGAAAAGAACGAATTGGGCGCCTGATCCAGATTCAGGCTGATAAGCACGAAGAGATCGAGACCTGCTACGCGGGTGACATCGCTGCGATCGTGGGAATCAAGAATGTGACCACCGGTGATACCCTGTGCGCGCAGAAGTTTGATGTATTACTGGAGCCGCCGAGCTTCCCGGAGCCTGTCATTGCGATGGCGGTCGAGCCGAGGACTACCGCTGACCAGGAGAAGATGTCATCCGGACTGGGCCGACTGATGGAGGAAGATCCCACCTTTGTGGTTCATACCGACGAAGAGACTGGCCAGACGATCATTTCCGGGATGGGAGAACTTCATCTGGAGGTGATAATCGATCGCCTGCGCAGGGAATTCAGTGTGGAAGCTAATGTTGGCAAGCCGCAGATCGCCTATCGTGAGACTATCACGGCTGAAGCAGGAGGCGAGGGACTCCTTAAAAAGCAGAGTGGTGGACGTGGTCAGTATGGGCACGTGGTTCTTGATGTGGCCCCCAATGAAAAAGGTGCAGGCCTGACGACCCGGAGCCTCGTGGTGGGTGGAGCAATTCCGAAGGAATACATGAACGCGGTTAACGCTGGTGTGACGGAGGCGATGACGAATGGAATTGTGGCCGGTTACCCGGTGGTGGATGTGCATGTAAATATCACCGATGGCTCGTCGCATGATGTCGACTCCAACGAAAATGCCTTCAAGATGGCGGCTATTTTCGCGATGAAGGATGCCTTCAGGAAGGCGCAGTCCATTCTTTTGGAGCCAATAATGGACGTGGAAGTGACCACCCCCGAGGATTACCAGGGCGACGTCATGGGCGACCTCAACCGGAGAAGAGGTCAGATTCAGGAAATGGGAAGCAAGGGCAACGTAGCGATAGTGAAAGCCAAGGTGCCACTCGCAGAGATGTTCGGCTATTCGACGGATGTCCGGACAATCTCATCCGGGCGCGCATCCTTTGTGATGACGCCATCGAGCTTTGATCCCGTTCCGCAGGCAATAGTAGAAGCGATCTGTAAAGAACGCGGGACCGTAGCCGCCTGATTCGAACGGAAAATAATTACCTTCTCTAGATCATGGAAAACCAGAAAATCAGAATTCGCCTTCGAGCCTTTGACCATCGTGCGATCGATAAGTCAGCGGAGGAGATCGTGGAAACCGCCAAGCGCACGGGCGCAAAGGTGGCTGGGCCGATTCCCCTCCCGACCCGGACTGAGAAGTTCTCGGTGAACCGTTCGCCGCACGTGAACAAGAAGTCTGCTGAACAGTTCGAGATCCGCACTCATAAGCGGTTGCTCGACATTATGGACCCGACGGCACGGACAGTAGACGAACTCAAGAAGCTCAATCTGCCTGCCGGAGTGGATATCACGATTCGTATTTAGATCCAGACTTCATCTTTTAACCCTACAGAACCATGTCGTTAGGACTGATTGGCAAGAAAATAGGAATGACCAGGATTTTTGATCAGGAAGCCGGGAGTGCAATCGCGGTTACCGTGATCGATGTAGCTGGCAATGAATTTGTGCAGCGCAAGACTGGCGGCGACAAGGACGGATACGATGCCGTCCAAGTGGCTTATTCCGACCAGAAGGAGCAGCGCATGAAGCAGCCGGTAATGGGGCATCTGAAGAAGAATGGTGTTTCCGCTAAACGCGTTATCCGGGAGTTTCGCGTGGAGGAAGGCGAAGAGTTGCCGGAATCTCATCCCGGAGCAGAGCTCTTCAAGGATGGGCAGTGGGTCGACGTTATTGGCACCACCAAGGGGAAGGGATTTCAAGGGGTCGTAAAGCGATACAATTTCGGTGGAGGACCAGCAGCTCATGGGCACATGACTCATCGTCGACCAGGAGCCGTTGGTGCGGGAACCTGGCCTGGACGAATCTGGAAAAACCAGTGCATGCCAGGACACGACGGACAGCGGAACAGAACCACGCAGAATCTGAAGATCGTTCAGGTTCGCCCGGAGGATAATGTCATTCTAGTCTCGGGAGCAGTGCCTGGATCGAAGGGAAGTTACGTTATTGTGCGTCCCGCGAAGAAGAAGCCCGCTCCTGCGGCGGAGTAGCTGAACCCCATACCATAAGGAGGAAATAACATGTCAGCGAGAACACTCACCATTGAAGATGCCAAGGCGGCCAGCATCACTGTCCTTGAGGACAGCGAGAAGGGTGGTCAGGCAGTCCACGATCTGATCGTGGCATACCAGGCGAACCGCCGGTCCGGTACCGCCAATACCAAGACGCGTGGGGAAGTCAGGGGAACTGGTAAGAAGATGTATCGCCAGAAGGGGACGGGCAACGCGCGTCACCGGACGTCAAAGGTTCCACTTTATGTCGGTGGAGGCGTCGCCCATGGTCCACGACCAAGGGATTATTCGAAGCAGGTGCCCAAGAAAATTCGCAAGTTGGCCCTCCGGCGTGTCCTTGGTGACTGTATCGCCGAAGGCAAAATACAGGTGGTTGATTCTTTCGAGATCGCGGACGGAAAGACCAAGTCATTTGTAGCGGAGATAGGAAAGATTACCGAATCCGAAAAGGTTCTCGTGGTCTCTCCCAAGTTTGACGACAAGACCCTTCTGGCTCATCGGAACCTTCCCGGAGCTATGTGCCTTCCGGCTAGTGAGGTGAGTATCGAAGAGCTTCTTTATCACGACAGCATTATTCTCACTGCTCCTGCCCTTGAGGTACTGGCATCACGGACTAACTGAAGAAACAACCCTGCTTAACCATGAGAGATATCTATTCCGTCATTGATAACGTGCGGTTATCCGAGAAGTCCACTCTTCTACAGGAGCTTAACAACGAATATGTATTCAAGGTGGATCGACGTGCCAACAAGATCGAGATCAAGCGTGCTGTGGAGCAGGCCTTCGGAGTAAAGGTCACTGGGGTGCGTACGGCGAACTACAGCGGCAAGTCCAAGCGCGTGCGCCGTGCTGACGAGGGTAAGACCGCATCCTGGAAGAAAGCCATGGTTCGCTTGAAGGAGGGGGACACCATAGACCTCATCTAAAGTCAGGAATCCATCAGTTCAAGATTCAGATATTAAACCAATTTCCAGTCATGCCACTTAAAAGCTTCAAGCCAGTGACTCCCTCGAACCGCTACAAGATGTGGCCAACCTACGAGGAGATCACCAAGAAGAAGCCCGAGAAGGACCTGACCGAGCCGCTTCCGAGGAGTGGAGGTCGGAATAACCAGGGCAGGATCACGTGCCGCCACATTGGTGGGGGTCACAAGCGCAAGTATCGCCTGGCTGACTTCAAGAGGCGCAAGCGTGAGATCGAGGCTCGTGTTACGGCGGTAGAGTATGATCCGAACCGCACCTGCCGCATCGCACTCATTCAGTATTCCGATGGAGAAAAGGCCTATATTCTCTGTCCGGTGGGTTTGCAGGTGGGAGCGACGGTGCAGGCCGGGGACAACGCCCCACCCTCTCCGGGAAATGCCATGCCTCTGAAGAGCGTGCCCCTTGGAACGGCAGTTCATAATATTGAGTTGCGCCCGGGGGGAGGGGGCAAGGTAGCTCGCTCAGCAGGCCAGCAAGCCGTGGTGTCGAACCGGGAAGGTGGATACGCGCTTGTTAAAATGCCCTCGGGTGAAATCAGGCGCTTTCACGAGAATTGTTACTGCACCATCGGGCAGGTAGGGAACCGGGATCATATGAATGAGGTTTCGGGTAAAGCGGGCCGGACCCGCTGGAAGGGAGTGCGCCCGACAGTGCGTGGAATGTGTATGAACCCAGTCGACCATCCGAATGGGGGAGGAGAAGGCAAGTCCAAGTCCGGTGGTGGGCGACAGCACCTGAAATCCCCCTGGGGACATACCAAGGGACAACGAACACGCTCCAAGTACAAGGGGAGCAACAAGTTTATCGTCGAGCGCCGCAAGTCCAAGAAGCGTTAACCACTTTGAATTATGCCACGTTCCCTTAAGAAAGGTCCTTTTGTTGACCAGAAACTCCTGGCCAAGATCGATACTGCGGTCGCCCAGGGCGACAAGAAACCTATCAAGACATGGAGTCGTCGCTCCATGATAACACCGGATTTCGTAGGACTTACCTTCATGGTCCACAGCGGAAAGGTTTTTACCAATGTGTATGTCACCGAGAACATGGTGGGTCACAAACTGGGTGAATTTGCGCCAACACGGATCTTCAAGGCTCACGGAGGCATGGGCAAAAAATAACACTCCGAAGTAGTCGTTAATAAAAAATCCAATTCTCATGAAGAACACTCCCGCAAAAATAATACTCTGTGCCATGTTGGCAGCAGGGGCGGGAGTATCCGTGGCGGAGAATCAGCAATCGGACGAATCAAGTCGCCTCAAGTCGGAAAATGCCCGATTGAAAATTCGTAACGCCAACCTGCAGAAAAGCCTGGTAGAGGCCAATCGTAGAGAGAAGGAATCCGCAGAAGCCCTGGTTAAAATCAGAGTAAGATTGCAGGCCCTTGGGAAGGACCTCATCAGCGATGGTGATGAGCGAACGGTGGAAGCCTGGCAGAATGTAACAGTGCTGGATCGCCGTCTTCGCAGAATGGAGGAGGCTGCTATCCGGCTTTCTGCCGCAGCGCAGGAATTTATCAGGACCGCCATTACGTCCGACCCTGAGGCCCGGGCTCAGTTGGAGGCTTATCTGAGGGCTCTGGAAGTGGAGCTCGGTTTGCGCAACAAGCCCGAACGGAATATCGAGAGAGGGAACCTTCAGCACGCTTCAGTTAAAAGTATCGACGAGAAAAGTGGGTTGGTCGTTCTCAACGTGGGAGCCAAGGAGAATGCGCGAATAGGGATGGTGTTTAACATCATGCGTGGAGAGCAGATGGTGGCCGAGGCAATGGTGGCCGATGTGCGTCCTGATATTTGCGGAGTGTTTGTCCAGAGGCTTGAAAATGACAACAACCCGGTGCGGTTCAACGATACTGCCTCTCTTAAGAAGAATTAATCTCCCCCTCTAATCATGGAAGTTCGTTCTATTTACAAAAATGCCCGGATCTCGCCCAAGAAGGCGCGGGATGTAGCCCGTGAGATTCAGGGCCTTCCCGTATCCGACGCAATTGATACTCTCAATTTCACACCTAAGAAAGCGGCCTTTCTGATTGGGAAAACTCTCAAAAGCGCGGTTGCCAATGCGGAGAATAATCATGACCTCGCGGCCGACAGCCTTCACGTAAAGGAAGCGAACATCTCCGCTGGCCCCTCCTTCCGACGATACAAGCCGCGTGCCAGGGGGTCGGCCAGTCCGATTCGTAAACGGACCAGTCACATCTACATCATCCTGACCGATGAAGTAGAAAGTGACGAAAAGCCTGTTAGGGAGCGCAAACCAAGGAGCAAGAAGCCTGCCCCGGAGGAGCAGGAGACTGAACCTGAGAAAGAGGAAACTGCTCCGGAAGAGAGCGATGAAGTAGCCACTGCTGAGGAGGCTCCAGTTGCAGGACAGGATTCTGCCGTAGTCGAAGAAAACGCAGAGGGGGAAGCAGATGAGACCCCGGAGGAAGTTAATGATGAGCCTTCCGAAGTAGCGGTTGCTGCCGAGGAAGAACCCGAAGATTCATCCGGGGTCGAGGAGGCCGCGGATGAAGAAGAAAAGAAAGAAGACTGAGACCCTTTCCCCAAAACCAAGTATTATGGGACAAAAAGTAAATCCCGTCGGATTCCGACTCGTAGTCAACCGTGACTGGCGTTCCAAGTGGTATGCCGAGGGCGAGGACTATCGTGAGAAACTCCATGAAGATCTCAAGGTGCGAAAGTATCTTAGCGGTCGCCTTCAATTTGCGGCTCTTTCCAAGGTTGTGGTTGAGCGCGCGTGGAACAGTGTGAGGGTCACTCTGCATACGTCCCGACCGGGTCTGGTGATCGGGCGGAAAGGGTCTGAGATTGAGCGTATGACCAATGATATCTCAAAGATCTGCGGGGACGCTCAGGTCAAGATTGACATTGTGGAGGTCCGAAGTCCTGAACTTGATGCTCAGTTGGTGGCCGAAAATGTGGCGGTGCAGCTGGAACGGAGGATCAGTTTCCGTCGTGCAATGAAGAGAGCGCTTCAGACCGCCATGGATTTTGGTGCAGAAGGTATCAGGATTCGTTGCGCTGGCCGTCTTGGTGGAGCTGATATCGCTAGGGCTGAATGGTATCGAGAAGGGAAGGTTCCCCTGCAAACGTTGCGGGTGCCCATTGATTATGGTTTTGCCGAGGCCAGGACGGTTTATGGGATTATCGGTGTGAAGTGCTGGGTTAACCGCAAGGAGAAAAACGATAAGGAAGGAGCGGACCGAGGTTCTCGCCCTCCACGTCGGGATGATCGTCGCGGTGGCCGTGGACCTGGTGGCCGTGGACCCGGTGGACCTGGTGGCCGTGGGCCCGGTGGACCTGGTGGCCGTGGACCCGGTGGCCGTGGACCCGGTGGGCCCGGTGGACCCGGTGGACCCGGTGGCAGTAATAAACCCAGCTAGAAGTAAAAGGAACCAGAACAATGGCACAGATTCCCAAACGCGTTAAATATCGTAAGTCGCAACGTGGCAACCGCGGCGGCAATGCCAGTCGTGGAGTGGACGTTAGCTTTGGCGATTTCGGCTTGCAGGCCCTTGACCGGGGTTGGATGAGCAGTCGCCAGATCGAAGCCTGCCGGGTTGCGATTAACCGCTATCTCAAGCGGAAGGGTAAGGTCTGGATCCGGGTATTTCCCCATAAGCCGATTACAGCCCGTCCTCCCGAAACTCGAATGGGTAAGGGTAAGGGACCAGTGGAAGGCTGGGTCGCCGTCATTCGACCAGGCACCATGCTTTTTGAAATAGCTGGTGTGCCTGAAAGCTCTGCCCGGGAAGCAATGCGTCTGGCTTCCTACAAGCTTGGAATACGGACACGTTTCGTTTCGCGTTCCCACCACTCTGCATAGGCGGCAGTTCACNCATTCCAACTATAGCAACAAAGTCAGAACGATGCCCCAAATCAAGATCAGCGAAATTCGCGAATTGAGTACCGAGGAACTCCAGGTGCGCCTGCGGGACCTCAAGCAGGAAGGACTGAACCTGCGTCTCCAGCAATCGACCGGACAATTGGAGAACAGCGCTCGCCTGCGTCTGGTGCGGAGGGAATCAGCTCGAGTGATGACTGTTCTGAGCGAACGTCGTAATCAAGTGCCAGAAACTGAGTAAGAGCTGCGAACAAAAACAGAATTCAATTCATGTCTGATACCGAAAAAAAACCAGGTTTGCGGAAACAAAGAGTGGGCAATGTCGTGTCCACCAAGATGAACAAAACCATTGTGGTGGAGTTCGTCGCTCGTGTGCCGCATCCGAAGTTCAAGAAGATCATCAAGCGCACGAAGAAGTTCTACGCTCATGATGAGAACGGAGAAGCAGCAGTTGGAGACCGGGTNCGNATCGAAGAGACCCGTCCCATTTCCAAGAGTAAACGCTGGCGCCTCGCGGAGGTGCTTACCCATTAAGAATTCACCTGTTCCAACCAGAAAATCACTCATAGCCATGATCCAGATGGAATCCAAAGTCGAGGTTGCCGATAATACGGGAGCCCGTATAGCCAAGATGATCGGCGTCATTGGCAAGGGAGGTAACAAGAGTGCCGACGTGGGCGACATCATTACGGCTCACGTTCGGGAGGCCATTCCAACTGCTGCCATCAAAAAGGGGTCGGTTGTGAAAGCTGTGGTTGTCCGGACAGCGGCACCTATCCGGCGTCGTGATGGCTCTGTCCTTCGATTCGATGGCAACGCAATTGTCATCATCGACAAGGATGGCAACCCAAGGGGAACGCGTATTTTCGGTCCAGTAGCTCGAGAGCTTCGTGAAAAAAACTTCATGAAGATCGTCTCCCTCGCNCCTGAGGTTCTCTGACCCATAAGAGGAATTTATCTCAATCAATCCCAAGTTTATCCCATGGCACGCATTAAGACACACGTGAAACCCGGTGACGAAGTCAAGGTCATCGCCGGTAACCACAAGGGCAAGCAAGGTAAGGTGCTCGAAGTTCACGCGGAGCGAGAGCAGGTTATCGTGGAGGGTGTCCGTGTGATGAAGAAGTCGGTGCGCCGCTCCGAACAGAATCCCGATGGTGGGATTATCGAGAAGGACGGCCCCATCCATATTTCCAACGTCAAGAAGTTGACCACATCGGGATAGCCCGGAAGTCCCCATTTGATGACGCAAATTAAACAATGCGCTTAAGCCACAACCAAAGCTGACCCGCTATCATGACCCCAACCCTACAGACATACTATAAGGAGACCGTCGTCCCGGCGCTTCAGGAGCAACTCGGCCTGAAAAACGTCAATCAGGTTCCCAAGCTCGATAAGATCGTGGTAACCAGTCACGTCGGATACGCCCAAGCCGANCGTAAGACTGCAACCGAAGATGCGGTTGAAGAGATNGCCCGTATTACTGGCCAGAANCCCAGTGTGGTTTACGCGCGTAAGAGCGTGGCAAACTTCAAGGTGCGTGCTGGTGAGGCGGTGGGTGCCAGGGTGACCCTGCGGGGGAATCACATGTGGGAATTCCTGGACCGGTTCATACACATTACCGCCCCGAATATCCGGGATTTCCGCGGCTTCTCACCCAAGAGTTTCGATGGGCAGGGGAACTATGCCACGGGTATTACCGATCAATCGATTTTCCCTGAAGTAGAGTTGGATAAGATCAAGCGGAACCTCGGGTTTGACATCATCCTGGTGACTACTGCACCGAGTAATGAGCAGGGGAAGGCTCTTCTTGATGCCCTGAAGTTCCCTTTCCGAAAGCCGCAGAACGAGGAAAATCAGGGCAGTGCAGAAGCCGCTGCCTGAACCCAAGTAACGACCTACCAGATTGAATTATGGCTGTCCTTTCAGATCCCATTTCCGATTTCCTTACCCGTTTCAAGAATGCATCGCGGGCTGGAAACGAACAATTCATCGCTCCTTTTTCAAAGGTTAAGGCGGAGATCGCCCGTATCCTCAAGGAAGAAGGCTACATATGGAATTACGAGGTTGATACCACGGGGAAGTTTCCCCAGTTGCTGGTTAAGACCAAATTCGTGGATGGAACACCGGCGCTTACCGATCTCAAGAAGGTCTCCAAGCCGGGGCGTCGACATTACGCGGGCTCTCAGGAGATTCCGCGTGTTCTCAATGGCCTTGGAATTTCGATCGTCTCGACTTCCAAGGGTATCATGACTGGGGCGCAGGCAAGGCGTCAGAACGTGGGTGGTGAACTGCTCGCCTTTGTTTGGTAACTCCAACCTTAGAATAGAACAATGTCACGAGTTGGACAGAAAGTCATATCCCTCCCCGACAAGGTTTCGGTCAATGTCGATTCTGGAGGAGAAGTCACGGTGGAAGGACCAAAGGGTAAGCTGCAGTGGCAGTTGCCGGAGGGTATTTCAATCGATCAGGAAGAAAGCTCTGTAGCGGTGAAGCGTGATCACGACCATCGTAAGCTTCGTGCGCTGCATGGGACAGCCCGGAGCCTCATAAGCAATATGGTGGAAGGGGTTGCCAATGGTTTCGCCAAGGAACTGGAGATCCAAGGAGTTGGATTTCGAGCAGCGGTGAAGGGAGACAAGCTTGACCTGAGCCTGGGAAAATCCCACCCCATTCTTCATCCCATCCCCGACGAAGTTACCGTTACGGTAACCGAAAACACCAAGATCAAGGTTGAGGGAGTTAACAAGCAGGTGGTGGGTCAGTTTGCTGCCGAGGTGCGTAATTATTATCCTCCCGAGCCTTACAAGGGCAAAGGGGTCCGCTATATTGGAGAATATGTCCGCCGGAAGGCCGGTAAGAGTGTTCAGAAGTAATCCCAAGTATTAAGAAGATCATGAGCATTCTGAATCGAAAGGAATCCCGTCGTAAGATTCATCGACGGATACGAAAGAAGGTATCTGGGACCGCAGATCGCCCACGGCTCGCGGTGCACTATTCCAACAAAAACATCTATGCCCAGATCATTGACGATGAGGCAGGGCGCACGTTGTGCGCCGCCTCGAGTCTTGATAAGGAAATCGAGGGGTCGGGTTCAAATGTCGCAACAGCCGAAAAGGTGGGCAACCTCATTGCCAGCCGGGCGGGTGGAGCCAAAGTGGATTCGGTCGTATTTGACCGTGGTGGACATCTCTACCATGGGAAGATTAAGGCCCTTGCCGAAGCTGCCCGTAATGGCGGTCTGAAATTCTAATACTCTCTTCATCATGGCTACCAGTAACGATAATCCGTCTCCTGATCAGGATTCCCAGGCTCCAGAGGAGGTGCCGGCAAATGACTCTTCTTCCGCTCCAGAGGGCGAGGGAGCAACTCCTGCCGCCGAGGAAGCAGCTCCTCCTGAGGAAGCAGCTCCTGCCGAGGAAGCAGCTCCTACCGAGGAAGTAGCTCCCGCTGCTGAGGAAGCAGCTCCTACCGAGGAAGTAGCTCCCGCTGCTGAGGAAGCAGCTTCCGCTGAGGAAGCAGCTCCTGCCGCTGAGGAAGCAGCTCCTGCCGCTGAGGAGAAAGCTCCCGCCGCTGAGGAGAAAGCTCCCGCCGCCGAGGAGAAAGCTCCCGCCGCCGAGGAGAAAGCTCCCGCCGCCGAGGGATCAGATAAATCTACTCCTGCTACCTCCACTATACCGACGCCTCGTGATTCTGGTTTCGGAGGAGCGCCCGCGGGATCCGATGAGGATGGGCAGGAACTTACCGAAAAAGTCGTGTTTATCAACCGCTGTGCGAAAGTTGTAAAAGGTGGACGCCGGTTCAGCTTTTCCGCTCTAGTGGTGGCGGGCGATCACGCAGGCAAGGTGGGCTATGGTTTTGGAAAAGCTAATGAGGTTGCCGAGTGCATTCGCAAGGCTGGCGAAAACTCCAAGCGGAATCTTGAGAGCATGACCTTAGCCGGACATACTATTCCCCACGAGATTTATGCGGAATTTGGTGGGGGCAAGGTGCTCCTCAAACCCGCTTCCCCAGGAACCGGAATTATTGCCGGTGGTGGAGTTCGGGCCGTGTGTGAGGCAGTTGGGATCAAGGATGTTCTCGGCAAGTCTCTCGGGTCCAACAATCATGCCAACGTGGTAAAGGCCACTCTCAAGGCGCTTTCGCTTCTTCGTGACCGTGACGAGGTGATGAGCTTGCGGGGTAAGAAGAAAGAGAAAGCGATATAATTACGCAACAGGACCATTAAAGAATTACGGGATATTCAAAAGAGTCATGGAGCAGTATAATTGGGTTCCACATTCTGANATTCCGGTAGTTTAAAACTCAACCATTCCTCCATATACAGTATGAATCTTCACGATTTAAAACCCAATCGGGGTGCAAAGCATCGCCGGAAGCGCGTCGGCAATGGAGAAAGTTCCGGACTGGGCAAGACCTGTGGACGTGGGCACAAGGGCCAGAAATCTCGATCTGGTGGCGGGGTGCGACCGGGTTTCGAGGGGGGGCAGATGCCCCTGCACCGGCGCCTTCCCAAGAAGGGTTTCAGTAATGTGCAATTCCGGGATAAGATCGCAATCGTCAACGTTTCTCAACTCAACCAGAAGTTCGAGGATGGTGCGACAGTTGATGAAAAAGCCCTTCGGGAGGCAGGTCTGGTCTCCGGGCGATGCGATGCGATCAAGGTTCTTGGACAGGGTGATCTTGAACGTAAATTAACGCTGGTGGTTGATGCTGTCAGNGCATCCGCACGTGCCAAGGTCGAAAAGGCCGGGGGAACTGCCGAAACAGGGGCCTGAACACTCCTGATTTCATGTCGTGCCACCAGNTTGTAGNTTCTGCTGAACGTAACATAACCCCGATTTCCCTTCGTAAGTCATGATCACGGCATTCGCGAACATCTGGAAAGTACCCGAACTCCGCGATCGGATTCTTTTTACCCTGGTCATGATTGTGATCGTGCGCCTTGGGGTGGCGATCACTCTGCCGGGAGTGGATGCAAGTGTCATTGACCGATGGCTTGAATGGCGGGTGGAAAATGATGAGGGCGGAAATGCAATCGGGGTTTTGTTGAATGTCTTTTCTGGAGGGGCCTTGCAGCAGTGCGGTATTTTTGCTCTTGGGATCATGCCCTACATTTCTGCATCCATCATGATGCAGTTGATGTCCGCGGTTGTGCCCAAGTTGGCCAAACTGCGCCGGGAGGAAGGTGGNCAGCAGAAGATCAACCAGTATACCCGGTTTATTACCATCGNCATTGCGGTGGTGCAGGGGTTCCTGCTGGCTCAGACCCTGCAGAATCCAGAGAACATNCCCTATATGGAAGGGATCGCCCAGCACGGCGGNGGAGATCTTGTGCCCCAGGGAGGAGGGGGATTCACCGCTCTCACAGTGCTTACCATTCTTGCTGGAACCATGTTGTTGATGTGGATCGGTGATCAGATCACGGAGCGAGGGATTGGAAACGGGGTATCCCTGATCATTTCGGTCAATATTATCGCGGCGTTACCCGGTGCNCTGGTTCAGGCATTCAATGTCTATGTAAGGAATGCNGAGGCCAATCCGTTCAAGCCCATGGTTCTGGTCGGCTTGTTCGCTCTGCTTCTCGTTATTATTGCTGCGGTGATTGCGATTACTCAGGCTCAGCGTCGAATCGCGATCCAGTATGCCAAGAGGGTGCGAGGTCAGCAGATGACCGGCCAGCAAACGCAATATCTTCCGCTCAAGGTGAATTACTCGGGCGTGATGCCGATTATCTTCGCGAGTGCGATTCTTTCACTTCCCACCATGCTTCTGAGTTCCATTCCTGCGTGGAGTGGTGAGCCGTGGGTGGCGTGGTTGACGGAGAATCTCAATCCTCCCAGTATTTCGTATTTCGTGATCTCCGGGGCGATGATCTTCTTCTTCAGTTACTTCTGGGTGGCAACAATGTTCCAACCCAGTGAAGTTGCCGAAAACCTGAAGCGGGGTGGAGGATACGTCCCTGGAGTACGTCCGGGTAAGCCGACTGCTGACTTCCTTGATTTTACCATGACGAGGCTGACCTTTGCAGGGGCTCTCTTCCTCACGCTCATTTACATCCTGCCGATGTTGCTTACCATTACCCTCGACCTGAACTTCGTGGTGACCAGTTTCTTCGGGGGGACGAGCCTTCTCATTCTGGTGGGGGTGCTTCTTGATATGCTCCGACAGACGGAGACTCACCTCCTGCAGCGGCACTACGATGGGTTCCTGCGCAAGGGCAAGATCCGTGGGCGAGGCCGGGTACAGGGAACTGGAGCAGCAGCGACCAGCTCGGCACTGATTTACCTCTGGGTTTTCGCGGCGATTCTGATTCTTCTGGCGGTGGTGGCCTGGATCATTAACAAGTGATCTTTTTCCAGGTCCGGTGTCTGCTCATGCGATAGTCCTGCTGGGGCCTCCAGCTTCGGGCAAAGGCACGCAGGGACGGTTGCTTGCGGCTGCTGAAGGGCTTTCCTACTTCAGCAGCGGCCGGCAGTTAAGGAGGGAAGTTAGAGCTGGGTCGCAGCTGGGTAAATCAGCTGAACCTTATCTCGAGGCGGGAAGGTATGTTCCGGATGAACTCGCGCTCGGGCTGGTGAAGGGGTGGATCAGCGAGAGACACAGGGGCTGGATTCTGGATGGCTTTCCCCGGACGCTTCCACAGGCAGTGGAGCTTGATCGGGTTCTGGACTCAAGGCAGGAGGAGCTCAGGGCTCTTCTGATTGAGGGACCGGTTGAAGAGCTGGAGAGGCGGGTAGCGGATCGCCGGGAATGCCGGGAGTGTTCTTGGACGGGGACCAGGGCAGAGGTCGAAGGGGCTCAGGGCATATGCCCATCCTGTGGGGGAATGGTGGAGCAACGGCCTGACGATGACATGGAGAACTTTCGGCAGCGTTTTAAAGTGTTTGAAGAGCTAACGCTTCCAGTAGCTTCTTATTACAAGCAATCCAAACGCCTCCTGCGGGTTTGGGGTGTCGGAAGTCCGGAGGAGGTATTCCGGCGGGTCCAGTCCGAGTTCGTCTGATTTTATGGCTAAGCGCATGAAGATCCCGATAAAGAGTGAAGCTGAAATCCGCAAGATGAGGGTTGCAGGTGAGATCGCAAGCAAGGTGCTCCAGGCAACCGCCGCATTCATAGAGCCAGGGCGGACTACCTCCGAGGTTGACGCCTATGCAGCAGAACTGATTGCAGAAAATGAGGGGATCCCGACTTTTCTGGGATATCGCAACTTTCCCGGCAATATCTGCATCTCGATTAATGAGGAAGTAGTGCACGGGATTGGCGGTGCCCGCCGTATTCAGCCGGGCGATCTGGTAAGTATTGATATCGGAGTAACCATGGACGGCTGGATAGGAGACAATGCGGTTACTGTGCCTGCGGGGCCGGTCAGTTCGGAAGATCTTCGGTTGCTGGCCGTAACGGAGCAGAGCCTCTTCGAAGCTATTGATCATGCCCGGGAGGGAGTGCTCCTTGCCGATCTCTGTGGTAGCGTGGAGACTTATGTAAATCGCCATGACTTTACGGTAGTCAGGCAACTGGTAGGGCATGGCGTGGGAAAGGAACTCCATGAAAAGCCCGAGGTCCCCAACTTCCGACCCGATGGAAACACTCCACGACTGAAGGCAGGAATGATTCTTGCCATCGAACCGATGGTGAATGCGGGAACAGGAGAGGTGGACTGGCTCGATGATGGTTGGACGGTGGTAACTGCGGATCGTAAATGCTCAGCTCATTTCGAGCACACTGTCCTGGTGACGGATGGAGACCCGGAGATTCTCACCTGGCGTCCCCGGACAGCCCTGCCGGAGCAATTGGGTGTGACTCTGTAAGCAGGGTGCCGAAACACACATTGAGCAGAACTGGAGCTGCAGAGCCTGCTACTTGAGAGACATGATCCAGGCAGAAAGGTCGGCTACATCCTGGGGGTTCAGGGTGTAGGCGAAGCTTGATGGCATGCCGGAGTGCTTGGCATCGGAACGTTTCACGATCTCTGCAGAGTTAACCTGGATGCGTTTCCCATTAGGGAGATAGAGTTCGATTAACTGGGCGGTCTCTTCCTGGATCATGCCGAAAAGCTCACGGCCGTCCTTCAACCTGAGGCTGGTTTGTTGAAATCCCTCCACGATATAGGCGTCCGGTTCCAGGATGGATTTGATTACGTAGTCAAGGCCCTGTCGCTTGCTGATTCCCACCAGATCGGGGCCGAGTACTACGCCTCTGCCTTGCACCTTGTGGCAGGCAAAACAGGTGCCCCGACCGAAGAAAAGTTCTTTGCCGTGTTCCGGATTGGCCCGGGGCATGGCATTGGTAGCCGCGGCGATGTTGGTCTTTCGGACTCCGGTCTTGGTGAGGAAGACCTGGTACATGGATTCGCCACCAGAACCGCCAATCTTGTTGCCTCCGATTACGACTTCTCCTGCTTGGACGATACGACGGTAGATTTGGAAGAACTCGCCATTACTCATGCGTATCGTCATGGTGGTCTTCTCCATGCCCGCGACGAGTTCACTGGGGGGGGGAGTGCGTCCGTCATAAGCAAGATAGAGGGTGGCTGGTAAATTGATGTCAAAACGGAGAAAATCCTCTTCCGTGTTGTTCTTGTCATCATTGTGAGTTCGGATGTGTGTGGCGCCGGCCACAGGGTCCGGGATCTGGGTAAAGGTGTAATTACGGTCAGCATATACTAGCGTGCCACGCTGCAAGCCGTCGAGTTGCGCGTGATAGGAGCCTGCCGATCCCTTGCCGCGGATACTGCGGGGAAAGAGCCGATCTCTCCATTCCGAGTCACTGATTCTGTGAAGTATCAGAGTTTCGATCGTGGAGAGGCGCCGCGTGTCCTTGAATACGGCTGCCTTGAGGATGACTGAATCGGTTATCGTGAGCTCTCCCAGGGTTTCAGTGGATTTTTCCGAGGGGTTTGTCCCATCAAGGGTGTAGCGAATGGTCCCGGGAGTTGCTGTGGCAAGATGGACACGGGTAGATCTGCGAAAGTGCTCTTCGTCTGCGGAGAGCGTCAGGATTTTCAATGGATTGGTGCCAGCAGTCGCTGTACCCCCAAGAAATTCGTTTGCACGCTGCTGTAATTCACGGTCTCCGTCTTCCATCAGGCTCAGGGCCGCCATTCGGCGGACGCCGGGGCGCCCGTCCTTCAGGAGTTCCCGGCGTTTTTGCTCAGGAAGTTGGCGGCGCATTACCTGCCAGTTGGTGTAGTAGGCTACTCGGTCGGTTTCGTAAGCAATGGCCTCGAGGATCAGGACGCTTTTGCTGCCCCAGCCGATACGGTCAAGTGATCCCATCGCAGCAACCCGGACGCGCGGTTCCTCATCAGTGAGCAGCTTGATTAGGTGAGGGATCGCAGTGGATACCCGATTTTCACCAAGTATGCGTGTGGCCTGGATGCGGATGTTAAGTTTGTAGTCTGCAGGGGGGACGCGGCTGGACTTGTTACTGGCCGGCCATTGTCCGATGGCGAACTGTTCTATCTGCTCGTGATCCTCGTCACGAGCCTTGTCGATGTGGCCGATTGCCCACATGGCCCAAGTTGCCTGGGTTTCGTTGAGCGTGCCAGATAGGACGGCGTCAACAAGGGTCTCTCGCGCCGCATCGCCTCTACGGATGAGTTCATCCTGAGCATGAACCCGCCAGACGTGGAGGTTGGAACCGAGATCCTCAATCAATTCCGCGAGGTTCCAGCTTTGAATATTCTTTTTGCGCTTTGCGGTATCCCAGTTGGCACGGGGAATCAGTGGTGATTCCTTGTGAATAAGGCGGAATACCCGCCCTTGGTATTTTGCGTTTTCCTCAGGGGTCCACTTCTCCTTGGGGACATATTCGGTTCCGTAGACGGATCCCCAACCAGCGATATACAGTGCCCCATCGGGGCCGATTTCTATGTCCGTCGGGCGAAAAAGAGATCGTCCCTTGCCTCCCTTGTAGCCCAAGTCACCTCCACGGGTCGCGCCTCCATCAACAATCTTGCGCTTGGTCTCTGCTGGCACCTGTAGTGCACCGATCCATTTCGGGTTATAGAGGAAGATGCAGTTGTTGGTCCAGTCCGCGATCAGGTAGCGATTGCGGTATTGTTCAGGGAAGTGCTGTGAGCTGTAGAACGCAACTCCCGTGCCAGAACCGCTGACGCTTGGAAATAGATCCGAGGAAGGAGCAATTGCGATGTGCTTTCCCATCCAGTCGAATTTCCAAGGGTGGCGCATGGAATAGTGCCCGTGACGAATCGGCATGAAAATTCGCTCCCCAGGCCGGCCTGGGTCGTTGTCGGTGGCAAGCCAGTTAAAACCGCTATCCATGCACATATCCCAGGGGTTACGCATTCCCCGGGCAAAGAGCTCCAGGTCGTGGCCTCCAGGGCGGCAGCGGAAAATGCCACCCTCCATTTCCCGCTTGTTCATCGGGTGGTAGCTTTTCGGGTATGAGTCTCTGGTGTAGATCGTTGTCAGCGGGTATTGCGTCTGATCGTCTGACTTAATTCCCTGCAGGTCACGAATCGGTTTTGGCGCATTCGGTTTCACCCAGGTGTTGCCCATTGTGAAATAGAGCCATCCATCGGGCCCCCAGTTCAGTCCATGGACGCTGTGGCGCAGGTTGTTGAGCCCAGTGTAGATGATCTGGTATTCGTCTGCGACATCATCCCCGTCGGTATCACGAAGGACTGTGAGTTCAGGAGCGTTGGCTACCCACAGTTCATTGCCTTTCCAAGCCATCGCCTGCACGCAGTTCAGACCCTCGGCAAATGTCTTCACCGTGTCGGTAACACCATTGCCATCTTCATCGATTAGGATCTTGATGTAGTCGGTTGGCGAATCCTCCCTTGGATGTCGGTATTGCGGGCCGGCCCCAACATAAAGACGACCTTTCTTGTCGAAGCAGAGTGATGATGGGTTGATGATGTGCGGTTCCCTGACAAAAAAATTGATTGAAAAACCCTCCTCCACAGGGGGAAGGGCGTCTTTATCTACTTCGGCGAGGATGGGTGGGATACTACCGGTAAGGAACGTCAGTATGCCGGTAAGAATCAGGTAGTTGGTTTTCATCAATCAGGCTTCAGGGTAGAATACATCGTCATCATCAATGTCCGGGATGCCTACGACGAGGACCCGCATTTTTCCCATTGCACCGTGGACAGTGCCAGGAGGTATGTGGATCATGGAGCCCGGATGGACTTCGTGCTTCTTCCCGTCAAGAATCACATGGCCCTCTCCCTCAAGAACATAGTAGAGTTCAGTTGCGCGCTTGTGATAGTGAGGTCTTGCTCCATCAATGTCTACGGCGTGAGCCCAAGCTGAGACTCCGTCGTCGCCCTTGCTGATCAGGCGATAACGATAACCGCAGGCACTGCGTTCCCGGGGGGCATCCTGCTCATGTCGCAGAACAAGATTTCCTTCCGGTCTGGGAGTCGTTCCATCGGCCATCGAGTGAATTGGATGTGCTGGGATCTGAACAGTCGATCTCGAAATTGCCGAGAATCACTTCCGGGGGAGCAGAGTGCCCGAATATCAATTGCAGGCGGAAATTCCGGAGGGCACCGAGGGCGAAAAACTGTGAGGCTACCCCTGTCAACGGCGCATGGTAGCCATGCGGTATTTCATGATCGCGTCTGTAATTGCCCCGGCTAGAGTCCGCTGATAGGTTGCATTAGCAATGAGTTTGGCCTCATAGGAATGACTCATGAATCCTCCCTCAAGGAGGATAGCCGGGTGCTTGACGCCGGTAAGAACACTGAAGCGTGCACGGCGGATCCCTCGATCAGGGCGCTTTGTTTTCAACAGGCAGGTGCTGTGTATTGCCGTTGCGAGAGCGATGTTGGCGGAGTCCTGGGTGTTGCCCTGACGGAGCTGAAAGTCATCCTGGCGCCGCTCACGGCCATAGTGTGCGACACCTGCAGGAGAGAGAGTAAAGGTCTCAATGCCCTCCGCACGTCCACGTCCTCCGGAGTTGAAATGGATACTGATAAAAATTGCGTTCTGGAAGCGATTGGCGATATCCACCCGTTCCGAAAGCGAAAGGGCGCGGTCTGAGTTGCGGGTCATTATCACCTTGAATCTCCGAGCTTCGAGTTGCTGTTTAAGAACCCTTGCGACAGCAAGGTTATAATTGGCTTCCAACCCGTATTGATTGACGGCACCCGGATCATTGCCTCCATGGCCGGGGTCGATAATGACGGTATCGAATGGGGTGGCCGTCCGGATGTAGGAGGGGCGGAGAACCGGATCAACCAGTTTCCCCAAGTCAATCCGGGAGATCAGGTAGCGTCCCTTGAGGGGCAGGATCTTGAAGCTGAAAACAAACTTCACATTGTTCATGAAGACTTCCTGGCCTCCGATGGAAAACTGAATTTTGACAGCTCGGTTCTCCAATTCGAGAAATGGGCCTTTGACCTGCATGGATTGAAAGCCGTAGAACTCCTTGATGCTGCGGGCAGTGACGTATTCCTGGCCTTTGTGACGAACCGTTTCCCATGCAGCAGCAGCGGTGACGGTGCATAACAGCTTGGCCCCGAGGATCAGGAGGAAGGCATTGCGGAGGGATCTGGCGAGGTAGCTCATCTAGGGGCAAGGACCTTTGATTGACGCAAGTGGTTGGATGCCTGTTAGCGCGGTCTTTGGGAAGAAGATTGGCGGGAAAGGGAAGTTCTCGCAAATAGAAAGCGGCTCGACAGCCGGGCACAGGCACTCTACCGCTCCCTCTGCTGTGACTGCCGAAGTAGCCGGGAAATATCGTGCTCAGTGGGGAGAAAGTCCGCTCTGGTGGCAGGATTCCCTCTATTATGTTGATATTGAGGGTAAAAGGGTAATCTCCTACGCCCCTCATTCGGGTGAGGAGGAGATATGGGCCACGGGTGAGAGGGTTGGAACGGTTGTGCCTCGGAAGGATGGAGGATTGTTGATTGCGGGAGACTCGGGGTTCGCTTTCCTGGATCCCGCGAATGGCAATCTGACTGCCCTGGGAGACCCTGAGGCCGACAAGCCTGAGAACCGGTTTAACGATGGTAAATGCTCTCCTGATGGCAGGTTCTTTGCGGGTAGTATCAGCCTGACAAAGAAGCGAGGTGATGCAGCGCTCTACAGGTTCGATCCTGATGGAACAATCGAAATGGTTTATGGAGGAGTTACCAATTCGAATGGGTTGGTATGGACGGAAGACGAGGAGACCATGTTCTACATTGATACCCCGCGCCTCGCTGTCATGTCCTTCAACTATGATTCACAGACCGGAAAACTGCACGACGGGCGGGAAGCTTTTTCAACCGATGAGCGCGTGCCCGGTGTGCCGGACGGGATGGCAATCGACAGGGAAGGTCGTTTATGGGTCGCCTTTTGTCATGGAGGGTGCGTGGTTTGTTTTGATCAGGAGGGCAAGGAACTTGAGCGGCTTGTTCTTCCCTGTCGCGAAGTCACAGCGCCGGCCTTTGGGGGCGAAGGAATGACCGACCTTTATGTTACTACGGGCCAACCTTGCAATGATCCTGAAGAGGAGGCAGGGCACTTGTTCGTTTTCCAGGCAATGGGTGCCCGGGGGGTGCCCGTGACGGCCTTTGCGGGTTGACAAGTATTCATCATGGAAGGGGAAGTTCCATTACGATGGGGCGATGATCGGAGGCGAGGCGCTCGTCGTGCACTACGGTGACTGGCGAATTGACGAAGGAGAATCCCCGGCTCAGGAAGTAGTCGATTTCGATTCTGGGAGACGGGGAAGGGAAGGTCTTGGCGTCCTTTGTTTTGGGAGAAACCAGAAAGCCCGAGGCTTGAAGCCTTGCCAGCGACTCGGCTTTTGGCTGGGCGTTGAAATCTCCCGCCAGAATGATGGGATGGTTGCGCTCCCTGAGTCCCGCTATGAGGTCGTTCACCTGAGCTATCCGGAATGATCCCCTCGTCCAGTCGTTATGAATACTGACGAAAGAAAGGAGGGTGCCGGAGCCGGTCGGTCGAACGATTACTTCGAGGGCGCAGCGCGGTTCCGCTCCTGGAGCAAGTTGATGGCGGAAAGATTTCTGGATGGGAAAGCGGGAGAGGACGGCAAGCCCATACTGTCCTCCCTGAAAGTCCATGAACTTTCCAAAACGATGATGCATTCCCAGTAGGTTTCCCAGCACTGCAGCTTGGTCAACTTTCCCGGAGCGAATACAGGTCTGATCGATCTCCTGAAGGGCCACCAGGTCTGGCTTGAGTTTACGGAGGACCGATGCAACCCGCTTGAGGTCCACCTTGTTGTCCATGCCGCGACCGTGCTTTATGTTGTAGGCAACCAGTCGCACCTTTGCGGGTTCTGCAGCATGAAGGGAGCAGGCAACGGTCAAAAAGGTGCAGGCAATGGGGCAGAGGCTATGCAGGAAACGAAACACAAGGTGGTTACTCACTTCGGAGCTCTAGGCTAAACCTGTGTATTTGTCACTGGGAAGATCTTAGTGATCTCAATCTCATCACTGAAGAAGTGACCACCGGAATCGCTCTGCCAGTCAGAACCAGGGGGTAAGCAAGGGGCTTTGCGGGCAGGATCAGGTTGCTTGACGTTGGGAGCAGGGAGAGCGGAGGTTTCTTCTCCCAACCGAATGGGGGTGAGCTCGCCAGATTTTACCCTGGCCCTGGGTTGGGGTAGAATGGTGCGGTTGTTGCCGTGAATTGGGTGGGTTATCCGGATGGGTTGGTCATTCTCCGGTTCTACCTTCCCAACCGAGGTATTGCCCGGGGAGGGTTCATTGAGTTTCTGAGATTGTGTGCAAGATAGTTGCCGGGGGGAGTGGCAGGGATCAAGGCGGTATGGAATGGTGTCCATATTCGCCTCCCTCTGAGGCGGCGTCTCCAGCGTATTTCCTGCATCATCAAGGAGCAGGAGCTGCTCCGACAGCCCTGAGGATGAATTTGCGATATCTTGTCCCAGTGCGAATTCAGGGAAGAACTGTTCCTGGGTAAGGGGAAGAAGAGTTGGTTGGACTGTAGTTCTTAGTGAAGGATCGCGGGAGGGCTTGCCGGGTTGTTCAAGGGGAATAGTATTTTCCGTCGAGCATACCGGACAGGTGAAGGGCCTGCCTGCCAATCCGACCGGGCTTGAAAATTTCTGGTCACATTGCTGGCAGAGGAACTTGAAGATGGGCTCTTTTGTGGGAGGGCCGGAAGAGCTGAAAGCCTGTGCGTTTGACGGAGCCGGAATATCGGCGCGGCAGGAAGTGCAGTAGACTTCATTGTCCTCCATTCCGCTCAGGGGAGTCCCGCAAGTTGAACAGAAAAAGGAAGGGCTTATTTTTTCCCTGGTCGTTGCGTCCATGGCAAGAAGGCGAGGAACCCCTGATTGCATCGGGCGAAGGCAGGGCTCCAAGGGCGTGGCAGTTGAACGACCGCGATTTATCAAGCTAACAGAATATTAACAGAATATTCACATTGCTTAGTTTCAGTTAAGCAAAAGTTGAGAACGCCGGTTTTATCAGTAAAACATGCGGCTGATGATTTGTTCGGCCTACCCGAAATCGTAGGCATCCATGTCAAATACGAGGCTGACCTCTTCCGGTAGAGAAGTGGAGGCGAGGACCTCTTGGACATGCCTGGAAAGAATGCGAGGGCTGGCCGATCGGATAAGGAGTTGGAAACGAAAGAGGCCATGCGCCCTGGGAGTGGGAGCAGGGTTCGGAACTCCCAGTTCGATATTTGCAGGAAGATTTCTGGAGAGTCGCTGGTGGAGGTTCTGAAGAGTGAACTCGGCAAGTCGCTCGTGACTGCATTTGCTGGTGATAAGGGCGGAGTGACTGAAGGGCGGGAAGCCGAACTGGCGCCGGAATTCGAATTCCTGGTCAGCAAACCCTTCGTAGTCATGGTGCCGTGCGAATTGAACAGAGGGAGAGTGGGGAGTGAAGGTCTGGATGATGACTTCCCCCTCCATTTCACCACGTCCGGAACGGCCGGCAACCTGGGTAAGTAGCTGGAAGGTGCGCTCTCCTGCCCTGAAGTCGGGAGCATGGAGGGAGAGGTCTGCATTGAGAATCCCTGCCAGGGTGACATTGGGAAAATCGAGACCCTTGGCAATCATCTGGGTTCCAAGGAGAATATCGATCTTACGGGCACGAAAGTCACGCAGTGTATTACGGAGGGCATTTTTCTTACGGGCTGTGTCGGCATCGAGGCGGGCGAGTCGAGCGGTGGGGAATACCTTTTTGAGAACTTCCTCAACCTTCTGGGTTCCATATCCCTGAAGGAGGATGGAGCGGTCGTGGCATTTTGGGCAGGCTTGCGGGACTACGGACTGGTATCCACAGAGGTGGCAGATCAACCGCTCTTCGGTTCGGTGGTAGGTAAGAGGGACAGCGCAGTGCTGGCACTCGCAGACGTGTCCGCAACTGGGGCATTGGAGTGAACGGGCAAAACCGCGGCGGTTTAGGAAGAGGATGACCTGCTGGCCTTCCTCCAGTTTTTTTTCCATATCCATCCGAAGGCGTTCGGAGAGGATCGCGGGTCGCCCCTTCTGCTTTTTTGCCTCCATCCTCATGTCCACGATGCGGATGAGGGGGAGAGATTGACCGTCCGCCCGTTCAGTGAGACGCAGGAGATTGTATTTTCCTGACTGCGCATTCTGAAAGGATTCCAGCGAGGGAGTAGCTGATCCCAGAACCACGGGGCAGCCCTCCAGGTGCGCACGAACGACTGCCAGGTCACGGCCCTGGTATTTAGGGGGATTCTCCTGTTTATAGGTATTTTCGTGTTCCTCATCTACGATGATGAGACCCGGGTCAGGCAGTGGAGCGAAGATTGCAGAACGGGCCCCGACGACTATCTTGGCTTCCCCTTTACGAATGCGGTGCCACTCGTCGAACCGTTCTCCCTGGGAGAGATGGGAGTGAAGGACTGCGACCTTGTCCTGGAGAGCGGAGAAGCGGGATTTGAAATGCTGGACGGTTTGAGGCGTGAGGGCGATTTCGGGGAGGAGGACAAGAACGCTTCTATTCTGATCGAGGCAGTGTTGTGCAGACTGGAGGTAGACTTCGGTTTTTCCGGAGCCGGTCACCCCGTGCAGGAGGATGGGTTTTGGGGCGGTTGACGGGTGAGTCGAGGTGTCTCCAGAATCCTGCGTAATAGATGAATCGATGGAGTCACAGATGGCCTTGCAGACCCTGCGCTGACCCTCATTAAGCTCATGAGGCGTACTCTCGAGGAATTCCTCCCCTGCATCCGGGTCACGCCGGACTTTCTCTGTTGTGATGCAGATGTGGCCGGCCTCCTGCAGGGATTTGACGCTGGCGCGGACTGAAGAGCCCCCAAGTTCGCTGACAGGAAGAGGTCCGGAAGCTTTGAGAAGCAGCAGAATGGAATGTTGACGAGCGGCTCTGCGGGAAAGTTTTTCCAGTTCCTCTTCGTCGGGCATGTTGCTGATTTCAGCGACTTGTCGTGTTTTTGCCGAGTGTGTCTCCTGACGCACTGCTCCCGGGAGAAGAGACCGCATGATCTGTTCGAGTGGAGTGCCGTAGTAGTTGCTCATCCATTGTGCAAGATGGATGAGGTTTTCGGTGATGAGAGGCTCCGGGTCGATGAGTGAGGTTATGGGCTTCAGCTCAAAGCCGACCTTCGTGTCTGCGACGATATCCAGGATTGTTCCGGTGGCGGTCTTGTTACGGAGAGGTACGCGTACTCGGCAACCGGGAAGGGCAGAAACTCCTTCCGGAAGCGCATAGTCAAAAATGAGCTCAGAAGGCCCATCGATCAGCACTTTTGCGGTGCTTGGCACACGGCTACGGTATGCAGAACGGAAGATGAATCCAACGCCGTAGATTGGCTTCCCACGGGCAGGGATCGAGGAGCCTGTATTCTCCGTTGTACAACGGGGAGAGATGGCCCTTGCTATCTATGCGGTGGCAGCTTTGCCTGGCAGGTGAGGGAGCACTTTCTCGATGGCTGCCGCGGCCGTGATTCCATGCTTGGCGCGAAGAATGTCAACCTTTCCGTGCTCAACGAATTCGTCAGGCCAGCCTATCCGTTCGACCGGCGTATCAACCCCGGCATCATGAAGGAGTTCAATGATTGATGCGCCGAATCCATTCTTGAGGACGTGATCCTCAAAGGTGCAGATCACCTTGCAGCGCTTTGCAACATCCAGAATGAGTTCCTCGTCGAGGGGTTTGATGAATCGTGGGTTGACCAGTGCTACGGAGTAGCCTTGGGCTTCAAGTTCTTCTCCAGCTTCAACCGCAAGGTTGTGAACAAACCCAAGGCCGATCAGGGCTACATCAGAGCCGTCCTTTACCAGCTCACCTTTTCCGATTTCCAGAAGACGGGGGTTTTCCTTGGGCTTGGCTCCGACGCCTGCGCCTCGCGGATAGCGGATCGCAGTCGGTCCGTCATCATATTGTGACATGGTCCATAACATGTCGGAGAACTCATCCTCGTCGATGGGTTGCATGTGAATCATGTTCGGGATATGGCGAAGGTAGCCTATATCGAAAAGTCCGTGGTGAGTTGGCCCATCGTCCCCTGAGAGACCTCCGCGGTCCATGCAGAGGCGGACGGGGAGTTCCTGCAGGGCCATGTCATGGATGATCATGTCGTAGGCTCGCTGCATGAAGGTGGAGTAGATGGCGAGGAATGGCTTGAGCCCCTGGGATGCAAGGCCACACGCGAAGAGGGCAGCGTGCTCTTCCGCAATACCAACATCAAAGTAGCGTTCCGGAATCTCATCCTTGAAGATCTCAAGCTTGGTGCCTCCCGGCATGGCTGCGGTAACAGCGACAATCTTCTCATCTTCCTTTGCGAAGTTTGTGACTGTGCGCCCGAAGACCTCGGAATACGTGGGAGCGCCACCGCCGCTGGTAGAGCCATCTGCGACATTGTAGGGACCGAGTCCATGGAACTTGCCCGGTTTCTCCAGAGCTGGTTTGTATCCCCGGCCCTTCTCGGTGATTATGTGGAGAATCACTGGTTCCTCCTGCTCTTTCAGGTAATCGAATGTCCTGATGAGGAGGGGCAGGTTGTGGCCATCAAGAGGGCCGAAGTAACGTACGCCGAACTTTTCAAAAAGAACGTTGGGGAAAAGAAGGTTCTTGGCACTTCGCTCAATTTTATGGGCAAGCCTCCGCACACTCTGCCCGCCAACCTTTTCGACGAAATCGGCGGCCTTCTGGCGGACGTCCGAATAGGCCTTGTTGGTCTGGAGCGCATTGAAATACTTGGCAATGGCGCCCACATTCTTGTCGATGGACCACTCGTTGTCGTTGAGAACCACGATGAAGCGCTTTGTGGTCGAGGCGATATTATTGAGAGCTTCGAGGGTAGGCCCACAGGTAAAGGCGGCATCGCCGGCAATGGCAATCACGTGTTCGTCACCGCCTTGGAGATCGCGTGCGGCCGCCATTCCGAGAGCCGCGGAAAGTGCGGTGCCGGCATGCCCGGCACCATAGCAATCGTGTGCTGATTCACTGCGAAGCAGAAATCCATTGAGCCCTTCATACTGGCGAATGGACTCGATCCGGTCACCACGGCCGGTGAGCATCTTATGAACGTAACCCTGGTGGGAGACATCCATGACGAACTTGTCAGAGGGAGTTTCGAATATCCGGTGTAGTGCAATAGTGAGTTCCACCACTCCGAGATTCGGACCGAGATGGCCACCTGTTCGCGAGAGGGTGCGGATGAGGGTCTCCCGGATTTCCCCCGCAAGCTGGTCGAGTTGACCATCGTTCAGACTCTTCAGGTCGTCCGGGCTCTTCAGGTTGGAAAGAAGAGGGGTTTCGGGGTCAGGCTGGGAACTAGAGGAGTCGGATGTCATCTTCGGGGAGTTCGGCGGCTGGACTGTCTCCGGGGCCCGTGGGATCCTCCTCTTCTTCCGGGTCGGGGGCCAGATTCTTTTCAGCGGAGTTTCCGACCTCAATCAACTCGATACGCTCTTTTGCTGCGCTCAGGACCTTCTCGCAATGTCGGAGGAGCCCTGCTCCCTTTTCGTAGTGAGCCACCAATTCCTCCAGAGGGAGTTGATCGTTCTCCATGGCTTCGACCAGGGCCTCGAGTTCGCCCATGGCTTCCTCGAAAGTGCCTGTATCTCCTTCCTTTGCCTTCTTTTTCGCGGCCATATCTTCCTGATTGACAGTTATTGGGCGCTTGCTGCTGGTGATACCGACCAGAAGATCAGGAGACTGTCGACAAAACGCACCGGAGTAGGATAACGGGTGAGAATGGTTCTGAGTTCAGGATCCAGCTTGGCAAGAGTGCCGGGTCCGCTCCGCGTCGAAACGGAGGCCCAGCCATCGAGAACGAGCGGCGCCCATTCCTGATACTCGTTGTAGACCCCGGGGAGAA
The DNA here is from genome assembly GCA_002709395.1 of Roseibacillus sp. Lineage (GTDB taxonomy): Bacteria > Verrucomicrobiota > Verrucomicrobiia > Verrucomicrobiales > Akkermansiaceae > Roseibacillus_B. The sequence goes on from PAQU01000015.1 coordinate 55,518, forward strand.
CCCTGCTGCTGTGAGAGTAGGGGGAAATCAGAAGGCCTGCAAAGGGTGAGTCCTGAGCCTGGGCAAGAGTTTCAAGTTCATTGAAAACGCTGACCTGATTTGGAAGCCAGAGGGCAGTCCGGTCTGCATACCAGGCTACTGCCCAAGGTTGATCAGTAACTACGATTTCATCCTCTCGTACCTGAGAGGCAAGCCCTGTATTCAGCGCGGCGGGATAGTATGGCGGCCAGTGAGGAGGAACTGTGCCAGCCTTCCCGACTTCCCGGATCTGTCGTGGCAGGTCGAGGACCATGGGGCCCGCACTGATAAAGACCGCAACTACAAAGTGTGCATTCCGCAGCGGAGGAATCTCTGTGATAATCTTAAGACGGCTCCACAGGATGGCTATCAGGGCGAGGCCGTATCCGGCGAAAAGAGGGGCGAAGAGGATATGAAGCTGATTGGGATCGGTGCTGGCACCGTCCTTGAGTCCGAAAATAGCCATGCCGACAGCTCCAAAAAACCACATGAGGAGGAGGCACCATCGAAAATTGGCAATGGATTTTCGTTTAAACGGATGAAGCAGAGCCAGAAAGAAGAGAGGAGCAGTCAGAAGAGAACCGAGGTTGCTGAAAAGGTCTCCTGCCTGGAGAATAGTGGTTCTTACGATCTTGAAGGGAAGGTTCTGCAGCGGGAGATAGGCATCCTGCAGGTTGTAGGTGCGCATTACCGAGTCCTCGCTTGTGCCCAGGCCATTGAAGACGGCGAGGATTGCGGTCCCTCCCATGTTCCCACTGTATTGTTTGTTCTTGAGCAGTGGCAGGAGGGATACCAGAAGAACAAATCCAAGCGCAGCAAGACCGGCTGCGCCCCGGGGGCGCAGAAAAAAACCAGCATAGATTGCAAATCCCAGAACGATCCAGATTGCCAGCCAGTGGGTGAGAACCAGGAGGCTCAGGAAAGCGGCAGAAATCAGGGCGGGCAAAAGGGCAATTCGACCTTCTGCAGTGGCCTCTACTGCGCGATAGGCGAAGAAGCATGCACAGGAGAAGAGGAGTAGCATGAACATCTGGGGTAATCCAGTCTGGGAAAACTTCCAGTTGAGATCGCAGAGCAGCATGAGCAGTGCGGTAACTCCCCCGATCTTGGGGTCGAAGATTCGGGAGATGAGCAGATAGTTCACCCCGATGGCGATGAGAAAACAGATCACCGAGGTAGCAGCGATCACCCGGTCAAGTTTGTAGACCGTGTCGTTTTCTGTCATTCGCCATTTGTCTGCATCATCGCCACCAACAAAATTCAGCGCCCAGCTGAGGAGAACCGGGTGGAGTGGTGCATGATATGTATCGCGATTAGCATCCTTGATGATAGGTTGCCCATCTCGGAGTTCGCCGTTCTGCCAGATCGACACTGGTCGCAGGACCTTGGTGGTAAAACTGTTGTCGCGTGCGATCTCACGTGCGATCTGGGCCTGTTCCATGCCCTTGGGAGAGTCCAGTCCCCGAAAGGTTACCAGAAGATAGAGGAGTGAAAGACCAATAAGGAGAATGAAGAAGAGAACGCGGCGGATGATAATGCCGGCATTTATGGTCGTAGGGGCTTCTGCGGTACTCATGTTGAGGGTATGGAATCAGAGTGAGTCCGAACTGGTAGGGAGGTCCTTCAGTTTGCGTTGCAGGGTACGTCGACTGATACCCAGAAGGCCCGCCGCCTTTGTGCGATTCCCGTTTGTATAGCGCAGGGCACCCCGGATGGCGTTCATTTCGAGGTCATGCAAGTTAAATTCCCCCTGAGGCGCAAGGTCCTTTTCCGCAGTGACAGATGGATTGGCCATTTCTGGAGTGCTGGGGAGAATGTTGCCGTCAAGGAAGCCCGGGAGATGCTGTTCCTCGATGCTCTCATCGTTGGACATGACGACCCCATGCTCGATAGCGGTTCGGAGTTCCCTCACGTTTCCCGGCCAGGAATAGAGACGGAGAAGGTCCAGTGCCCTGTCACTCAGAGGCTTGAGAGTTCGTCCATTTTCCTCAGAAAACTCACGAAGAAATGAACTGGCAAGAAGTACGATGTCTTCTGCCCGTTCCCGCAGGGGAGGCATCCTGATATTGACGACATTGAGTCGGAAGAAGAGGTCCTCCCGGAATTTTTCTTCAGTCACCATTTTACGGAGATTCTTGTTAGTTGCTGCGATCACCCTGACATCAACCGCAATGGGATTGTTTGACCCAACCCGTTCGATCGTCCGCTCGGAAAGAGCGCGGAGGAGCTTGACCTGAGTGGAAGTGTCTATTTCACCGATTTCATCGAGGAAAAGAGTTCCGCCATCGGCCTGTTCGAAGCGACCGATCCGCCTCTGGTGGGCGCTTGTGAAAGCTCCCTTTTCGTGACCAAATAGTTCAGACTCAAGTAACTGAGGGGAGAGGGCGGCACAGTTGACTATCACCAACTTGTCTGCGGGACGGCCGCTCAGGTCGTGTAATGCGTGGGCCACAAGCTCCTTCCCCGTTCCGGATTCCCCTTCAATCAGAACCGTGGCACGGGTTGGAGCGACCTGAGTCACCATCTCCCCGATCTTCATCATTGCCTGGGATTTTCCGATGAGTCGCTCAAGGCCGGCGCTCTGGCTGGAGGCCTTTTTCTGGAGCTCATGATTTTCTGAGGTGAGACGCCTGTTCTCACTCTCGATTTCACGACCTCGCGCCGCACGGGCTACGAGAAGTTCGACTTCTTCAAGGTTGAGTGGCTTGGTTACGAAGTGCCATGCGCCTCTCCTCATTGCCTCCACTGCGGTATCAACCGATCCATAGGCGGTCATCATGATGGAGACGGGTGGTTTAGGCAGGGTGAGGGCCTCATCGAGAAGATCCATGCCTGAGTCCGCTCCGAGTCTCAGATCCGTGAGAAGGACATCGACAGGCTCGCTCCTGAGAACTTGTTGCGCTTCCCGGGGGTCGGCTGCGACGTATACTTCGAAACGTTCATCGAGAGCCTGACGCAGGCCATCTCGAGTGGGTTTTTCGTCATCGACGATCAGGACTACAGGATTCATGGGAGCGAGAGTGGTCAGCTGGTTGTGGGTGACAGGGGTTTCAAACCTCGATCACCGGTTTGGATCTTGGGGTGGAGTCCTCGATGAGTCGGACACGCTTTTCCACCAGAGGGAAATAGAGTTGGACCGTGGTCCCCTTGCCTTCCTCGCTCTCTACCTTGATTTCCCCACCATGCTCCCGCACTATACGGCGCACTATCAGAAGGCCAAGTCCTGTGCCTGACTGGCGGCTGGAGCGGAATGGTTCGAAGAGCGAACCCATTATTTCAGGTGAAATACCGGAGCCGTTGTCCTGGATCGATACGATAACCTCGTATTCAGTGCTTCTGGAGTTCAGGTGAACCTCGCCTCCTGATCCAGGTAAGGCCTGGTAGGCGTTCTTCAGCAGGTTGAAGAACGCTTGTTTCAGTTGATCGCTATCGAGGAGGAGGGAGGGAAGTTGATCCTCGAGGTTGAGATGTACGCTCACATTTCGTTCCTTAAGCTCAGGTGCAAGCAGTGCAAGGGTCTCCTCGATGATATTGTTGATATTGCCGGGCTTGCGNAGAGGGGTGGCGGGACGAATGGCATGGAGNAATTCCTTGAGAAGGCTGTCGAGCCTCTGGATTTCGTTCCGGGCCGTGGAAAGGTGCTCATCAAGTTTTTCCTGGTCTCCCGGAGGCAGGTCACTGATCTTACGCTCCANGAGCTGAAGATGAATTCCGAGTGAATTGAGGGGGTTGCCGATTTCGTGAGCAACTCCGGCTGCAAGCAGGGTAAGGGCGTTGACCTTTTCACTTTCGATGGCTTCCTCTGTTTCCCGTCGGGATTGCGTAATGTCACGGACAAGCATGACATAACCGAGCAGTTCCTCATTCCCATCCACATCTTCGACGAGGGGTGAGAGGTAGAAATTGAGGAAGCGGTTTTCAGGATAGAATACTTCCAAGTCACGGTTGACGGTCTGGCGTCCAGGGCCTGCCAGAGATTTCCAGTCCAATCCCCGGACAAGGTTTTCCAGGAGTTGCCCTACNGAATCCTCATTCTGCAGACCGAAAAAACCGCAGGCTGCGCCGTTGAGAAAGGTGACAGCACCGTCNGGATCCAGAATAAGGACCCCCTCCTGAAGGGCATCGAATACGTTTTCAAGGAAGCCCCTTTCCCGGACCAGACGGTCCACCAGGCTNTGCACCTGACGAGGGCTTAGGCGATCCAGTCGAGCGATGAGTTTCTCTATGAATCCACTGTTCAAGGGCTCTTTACTGATTGCTGGTTCCGTGCTCTCGGGTATTGAGGGGTAATGAGTGAAGTCCAGATCGTGNTATGCACTTTCCCAGACCCCTCCCGGGCGCGTCATATTGGCACACTTCTCGTNGAAAAGCAACTGGCAGCCTGTGTGAATCTGATTCCAGGGTTAGAATCGATATTCAGTTGGAAAGGAAAGGTTTCAAAGGAGCAGGAGGTTCTGGCCATTTTCAAGACNACGACGGGTTGTCTTGAGGANTTGGAGCGTTTNATTGANGAGCATCATCCTTATGANCTGCCGGAACTGCTGATTCTGCCCGCCGGGGGAAGTGAGCCCTACCTCAACTGGGTTCGGTCGGCAACCNGTGCTTGAGATTGTAAAGGNCGGTTTCCGGTAGGAGGCTTTTCAGNCATANTCCGATTGGTTACTGGTTAGCATCNCTTCATGTACCGCTATATTAAGATTTTCCTGAGTGNGCTCGTGGCAGNCTCCTCTTGCGGGCAGTGCGCTGAAGTGCAATGGACTGCGACTGGAAGTGTCACTCTTGTTCGTGGTGAAGACTTTCTTCAAGCAGCGATGGTTGGNNCCCCGGTGTCTATCGAACTGAGTTATGACAACGCCAGTGAGGGNGATATTTTCAGACAGATCTTTGATTTCAGTGANCAGCTCTTCTGGCAGCAGGAGGAATATTATAATCAGATTAATTTGAATCTTTCGATAAGGATTGGGAATGAGTCCTGGCAAGGAACACTTGGCTCAGGGGCGAGCGGATCCCCGTACAGTATCGAGATTCAGGACGTGAAGCTGGCCGGNGGCACGGCGGATTTTTTCAGGGCAACGGTCGCGAAAGAAGACGGGGGCAGTTTCCCGGTTTTCCCCGGGGGGGATATTCCGGGANCGAATCCAAGCATGAGGGTAGAATTCCGTGATGAGTCGACAGAGGATGGAGAGGCTCCCGACTATCTGGATTCCACTGATCTCGCATGTGTATCCCAGAGTGTTTCCCGGATCACGGAAGCGCTGGGATTCATTTCTAACGGTATGGGCCAGGTTATCCGTTTTACGGTCGATCCGGCAACAATCCGGGCGAGGTTGAGTGTGCCGGAGCAGATTGAACTGAGAAAGGTGGTCTACGATCGTGAATTTGACGAGGTCCTGCTCACGTGGGCCAGTATTCCGGGCAGATTCTATATTATCCAGTATCTTGCTGAAGACCTGTGCTGGAGGGAGAAGAGCTCCACTCTGGCGGTTAGTTCGGAAACAACCTGGGCGGTGCTGCCGTTGAGGGAGACTGAGCTCTATCGCGTGATAGAGGAGGAATAAAGCGGGGTGAGTCTGGGACGGTTGCAGCCTTGTCAGGGAAACGGGTCAGCTACTGATGCGGAATCCACTGGCGTTTTTCAGGAGAGCAATCTCTTCGGACTGAATCTCCTTTATGAAGTGAGAAATCGCGCTTTCTTCCGTAACTTCTGAGAGATACTCCTCAACCTCTTCGGCCTCTCCCATGATTTCCATTTTTACCGTGCCATCGGGCATGTTTTTGACAGATCCGACTACGTCGAAACCGGTGGCGATTTCTTTCGTGGAATAACGGAATCCTACGCCTTGGACCCGACCGGAGAAGATGACTCTTTTGGCGATCATGTGCCCGGAAGGTAAGCGAGAACCGGTTTTCTTGTCGACCGTGCAGGAGTCTGTTTATCAATTGAGTGACCCATGCAGACCAGTGGGCGAGGAAGTTACCTGGCCCTTGATTCTCTCATTAGTTCCCGGGTGGTATCCAGGGTCTGGCTGTCGGCACAGTTGATCATTATGGTGGTTTTTTCCCGGGTAAGGACGGTAAAGTGGCGCTCAGGCATACCCGGGGAATCGTTGCGTCGTGAGAGAATTTCAGATGCACGGGCAGCAGCAGCTTCGGTTTCCCATCGACATATCCACAGGAGGTGATCTCCACTGGCATTTGCGAAGAGGCGGTAACGGTCCCCACGCCACAGGAGAGCAAGGGCCTGAGCCTGCTCGTAGCTCTCCATCCATTCGATGAGGGTCTGAATCTGGAGCGAGCCAAGAGACTCTTCCAGCTGGTTAGCCTGGCTGGGTAAGGGAGGGGGAAGAGTTACCGGAACAATGGAGGAAGGGTCTCCCCCGAGTAATTCGAAGGTGCTCCGGGGAGGATCCTCAATGAGATCCTGCAATGTTCGTGACCGGGTCCGAAGGCGGGTCTCCAGAAAAATTCGGCCCATTCCCTGTTCCTGTGGGAGTTCTCCAAGGGCGGCGAGATAAATGGGGAGGCTCGCCAGGAGGGATTCTCTTTCGGTGATAAGAGCAGTTGGCAATGAGAATGACTCCCGCGATTCTTCCCGCAGTTTAGCTTTAATTGACTCTGCAATGGCGGAATAGAGACCGGACTGGGCGAACCATTCATCGTCGCTTAGCCGGCCAATGATCACCGGGGCATGCTGGTGCAGAAGCAGGCGGGCGAGAAGGCCGTGGAGGATGACACGGTCCTCATCCTGGTCTTCGTCAAAATCGTTGGCAATGAGGAGATCCCCTTCGCGTTCATCCAGCCAACCACGCAGTCCTATTGACAGCAGAGCGGTGAGTCCCTTCTCCATGGGCTGTCTCGAGAATTCATGGAAGCCCATGAGTTCGAGGGCACGTGAACGGCGGGCCAGACCACCGGGGCCGAACTGGGCGGCTAGATTCTCACGGACCCTGTCGAGCCATATATCCATTGGCACGCGACGAACTTCGGGCGCCGCCTTGAAGCGGAGGCCTAGGGTTTCCTCCACGTAGGATTCAGCGCTGAGATCGCTTTGCTCCCGGCTTGCTTCCTTTGATGGTGTGTCGGGTCTGAGTAATACCAGAAGCAGGCCTCCTGCAATCGCAGCTACCAGGAGGGAGATAAGTGTGGAGGCGCCCTTCATGGAGGCTGGGCGAACGGGGCCTTAAGGTTTAAATGGATTGTCGCGTGGAAAGGTTCCCTGCGTGCCGAATACNTCCTCGGCTTTTTTCCCCTCCTTGAAGGTGTAGACTTCAGGGGCGGTTGAATTTCCCTGCGCGTCGTAGTTGTAATACATCACGCGAATGGGGGTTTCCTTTCCCGTCTGGGGGTCAGTGCGCAGAGCCCTCGCATCAAACATTCTTTCGGCCTGGAGTCGGCCGGTGCTCTTGCTGTATCCGTAGGAGACCTTGTAGAGGAGGGCTTCCCTGCCGTCATAGATCTTGCATGCGAGGGGGTCTCCCTGGGCATTCAGTCGGTAGACCACGATCATCTTGACGGCGCCATTGGTTCCCCAGGTGCGTTTCACGAGGGTCCGATCGTCTGGGCTTCGCCGGAAGACGGTTCGAGACCCGTCCTGGTGTCGTTTGATCCTGACGTTGGGACCCTCTTTCTCCCACTTTTCCTGAAACTTGTCCGGAAAGGACTTTTTCCCGCTCTGCTGGCTCAACCCGGGGTTGAGGCCCAGTAACAGAAGGGCAAGGGAGAGTCCGGTCACCCGGCGAAGGTGGGAGTGTTGCATGGACTGTAAAAGTAGCTCTCCGTGATTGTAATGGCAATGGTGAATCGGACGCAGGGTGGTGGCGATTTATCCGGATCAAGTACAGTCAGGAAGGATTTTTGGTGCCATGCCGATGCTTTTTGTTTTGGTTTGGTCAGGAACGGTGAATTGGCAGACTGGCAGCGGGACTACCCTTGCCCTCGATCGGGGTATGATCATGGGAATCTTGAATGTGACCCCTGATTCTTTTTCGGATGGGGGCTGCTATCAGGATATGAACCATGCGCTGGACCGTGCCCGGGTCATGATAGGGCAGGGAGCAGGGGTTATTGATGTCGGTGGGGAGTCCACCCGCCCCGGTGCGGATCCGGTTGGCGCTGCCGAGGAACTGAGACGTACCATTCCTGTTATTGAGTCTTTGAGGGCGGAATGGGATGGACTCATTTCAATTGATACCAGTAAGGCGGAGGTCGCCAGGACGGCCTTGGCTGCTGGAGCAGATATCGTGAATGATGTCTCGGGCCTGCGAGGCGATGACAGGATGATCGACGTCTGTGGCGAGTCGGGTTGTGGGATCGTAATCATGCACATGCAGGGAGAGCCACGGACCATGCAGTCCAATCCTCATTACGATAATGTGGTAACCGATGTCCGGGATTTCTTCGAGGAGCGTTACACAACACTGGTCTCATCGGGTATCAGTGCCGAGTGTCTGTGTTTTGATCCAGGTATTGGATTTGGCAAGGCCCTCGAACACAACCTAGCCCTTCTGGCTCATCTTGATGAACTGGTGATACATCGGCGGCCTCTCGTGGTAGGGGTCTCCCGAAAGAGCCTGATCGGCAGGGTCCTGGGTGATGACTCACCCGGTCTCCGGGATTGGCCTACCGTAGCTCTCACAGCTGCCACCCGCCTGCAGGGCGTATTAATTCACCGGGTTCACGAGGTAAGGGACAACCGGGATGCGCTTCTTATGGCAGAGGCGGTACTCTCCGCGGGGTAGGGCCTTGAGGGAAAGGAAACTACTTGTTCCAGTAGATCACCACGTTCCTGGTGGCCCGCCCACAGGCAATGATATCCAGTTTTCCATCCTTGTTGAGGTCAGCAATCTTGAGGTCCTCACAGGCCATCTTGTTGTCATCGAGGAGGTGAGTCTTCCATTTGCCTTCCTCATTCCTGACGTAAATCTTGATGCCGACTTTCCCTTTCTTGTCCGGGTTACGCCAGCCCGCGATGACCTGGAGAGAACCGGTTCCAAGGACGTCGGCGTATTCCAGGGCATGACCCTGAGCGAGACTATCATCCAAGACTGTACGTTGCCATCTGGTCTTCCCCCCTTTTCCTCCATCAACCTCGTAAACTGCTACCGTGTTGCCGTGAAGAGGTTCGATACAGGCATAGGTGTTTTTCGGGGAAAGGGGCTGCTCTCCATAGACTCCGAAAGGATTGGCCTTACCGATACGAATTTCCCCAGCCCCGCCATTCATGTCCGGGAGGGTGAGGTCGGAAGATTGCCACTTTCCTTCCGCATACCAGACCGCCCGGGCCCCTTCTGCGCCGGCTATGACGACGGAGTCGCCCGAGTCCCCCTCTGTTACCGAGTCGAAATTATGAGTCTTATGGAGTTCGTTGTTAATTATGGCCGTTTTCCAGTTGCCGCCAGCGGAAGGAGCGGAGGGGGGGAAGTAGGCGGTGACATTGACGCCTTTTCCCTGGCCCCCACGGTTGCCTCGGCCATGGAGGGGGAGGACGACGAGAGCGTATTTCTTTTGACCGGTGTCGACCCAGCGCATGCGGTGGGTCGTGGGATCATGGGGAAGTTGAACGGGTTGAACCTTCCCGAGGGACCCGAGATAATGAATGGATCCCGATTGTTCCTCGCTGTCGGTATTGCCTGGATTCCAGTTTCCGCCCACTGCGACCTCGACCTTACCGTCTCCATCGATATCCCGCGCCGCGATACAGACATTGTCGCGCAGTTGGTTGCGTTTCTCGCCTTTATGAAAAGTATGGAAGAGGTGTTTCTTCCAGGAGGGATTCTCATACCAGAAGAAGTCACGCTTGTCCGCGAGGAGGATGTCCTGGTCCCCGTCGCCGTCGACATCCCCGATGGCGAGGCCATAGCCAATGGCAATCTGGGGGTCGATGGTCTGGGGTTCAAATTGGACTTCAGCAGAGAGCAGGGGAGTGCTGCATAGTCCAAAGGAGAAGAGGGTGGCAAGTGGCAGGATGTTCATGGGCAGGGCTTTGCTTGCAGTGTTTGGAAAAAGCTAGAGAGGAAAGGACGATGGGGAAAGCCCTCACTTGTAAAGTCTGTCTTCGATCCGCGCAGTCGAGGAGAGAACTCCTGAGGAATTGGGAAATGTCTCCTGCAGACGTTTACCATTGCCTGAACAAGTCTTCAGGTTAATATCAGGTGGAGGTAGTGTTAGAATTCCTGCAAGAGCACTGGCGAAGCGCGGTGGAGATCCTGATTCTCTGGGTCTTCATCTATTATCTTTATCGGACGTTCAGGGCCACTCGCGGTGCTCGTATTCTTGTTGGCCTGGCCACGATCTTCGTGGTCCTCACCCTGCTCTCCCAGATTCTCCAGTTGGAAGTCATGCAGTTCATCATTACGAGGGTTGCAGTGGTTGCCGCCCTCGCTCTCCTGATCATTTTCCAGCCTGAATTGAGAATGGCTCTGGCGCGGCTGGGGAGTTCCCGGTTGTGGTCCTTTAACATTACCCAGCAGGAAGAGTTCCTGGGCACCCTGTCAGATGCGGTATGGCAGCTTTCCAAGAAGCGCTATGGTGCCCTTTTTGCAATTGAACGTAATATAGGACTGAAAGATCACATCGAAACAGGAGTGCAGATCAAAGGGAGCCTGAGCCCTGAGCTGGCGCTTACTATTTTTCATCCGAAGACGGCCCTCCATGACGGAGGGGTGGTTCTCTCCGGGGAGCGGATTGTGGCTGCAGCCTGTGTGTTTGCAGTAAGTCAGTCCGAGATTGGAGATCGCTCGATGGGATTGCGGCACCGTGCCGCGATCGGGCTTACGGAAGAGAGCGATGCGGTGACCATCGTCGTGAGCGAAGAAACCGGAGCCGTCTCCCTGTGCATGGACGGGGAAATTGAAAGAAATCTGAAGGAGGATGAATTCCGCGAGCGGCTGGAAGAAATTTTCCTCAGCGATAGAGAAGCTGATAGTGATGAAGAAGAATCTGCTGAAGAGCTTGTTCCTGAACAACTGGATACCCAAGATAGTTTCGCTTCTGCTGGCGATCGCTCTCTGGTTTCTGATTAATGGTTATCAGGAGAATGACGAAGGCCAGGAGCAACCTGTAGGATCCCGGAACTGACACAGATCTTCCGGACCGGTAGATTTTCACTCAGCTTCAGACATACTAATTAGATTCATGGCTAACGCCTTCCTTGTGACCGGCACTGATACCGGGGTTGGAAAGACTTATGTGACCTGCGAACTGGTTCGCGCACTCCGGAAAGCGGGAGTAGATGCAGTGGGTTACAAGTCGGTATGCTGCGGTGAACGCAGTGATGCGGAACTGCTCCTGGCCGCCTCGGATAACGTGGAGTCGATTGAGGCCATCAATCCTGTTTGGTATCAAGCTCCAGTCACTCCTGCCGTGGCAGCCGAACTAGAGAGTAAGCCGGTCAGTCTTGAGGAGATCCGGGCCCATGCGGAGTTTCTCGCGGAGAGGCATGAAGTGCTGCTGATGGAGGGTGTCGGGGGGTGGGAGGTCCCGATGACAGGAAAGGAAACCTTTGCAGATCTGGCTCAATCCCTTGGGTGGCCGGTAATACTGGTCGTTGCCAATCGACTGGGAGCCCTTAATCACGCTCTACTGACCGAGCGTGCCATCCGTGGCCGTGATCTAGAGATTACCGGTGTTATCCTCAATCACCTTACCGAGGATCATGACATCGCCATGACGACCAACCGTGTAATCCTGAACGAGTTTCTTGGCGTTTCCATCTCCTGCCTCGAGAATGGAGATGGGCTTGATGGAAGCTCCCTTGTTGAGGCGTTACTGCAGGGGCGGGAGCACGAGAAGGTCGTTGGGTGAGAATGATGCACGGATCCAGGTAAAGGTTTCCACCTTTGACTTTTTGTTCTATCGCGGCACCCTTTTAAGCATGAACGCGCCCCCGCCGGCCCCGGATTCCACTGGTCACTTTGGTCAATATGGAGGGATGTTTGTGCCCGAGACCTTGATGGCTCCCCTGCAGGAACTGGCAGAGGAATATGAACGGGCACGGGGTGACGGGGAATTCCAGGAGGAGCTCCGGTCCCTCCTCTCGGATTACTGTGGTCGACCTACTCCGCTTTACCATGCGCAACGCTGGAGTGAGATGATGGGTGGGGCCAAGGTCTACCTCAAGCGGGAGGACCTTCTTCACACGGGAGCGCATAAGATCAACAATGCCATTGGGCAGGCGCTCATGGCCAGAAGGCTGGGAAAGAAGCGGATTATCGCGGAAACCGGTGCCGGGCAGCATGGGGTAGCTACTGCCACGGTCTGTGCCAGATTCGGACTCGATTGTACCGTCTACATGGGACAGGTCGACATGGAGAGACAGGCGCCCAATGTGCAGCGAATGGAGTTGCTGGGAGCCAAGGTGGTGCCTGTCACCGCCGGTCAGGCCACCCTCAAGGAGGCGGTGAGCGAGGCAATGCGCGACTGGACCGCGACCGTGGAGAATACCCATTATATTCTGGGATCCGCCCTGGGCTCTCATCCCTTTCCCATGATGGTCAGGGATTTTCACCGGGTGATCGGTGAGGAGGCCAGGGAGCAGGTTCTTGCCAGGGAAGGCCGGCTTCCGAACCTGCTGGTCGCCTGTGTAGGTGGAGGCTCCAATGCCATCGGGCTTTTTCATCCATTCCTTGGTGACACCGATGTCCGGATGGTGGGAGTGGAAGCCGGGGGAGAGGGAATTACACCGAGGAAGCATGCCGCGCGCTTTCAAGGGGGCAAACTGGGGGTCCTGCAGGGAACCAAGACCTGGCTCCTTGCCGATGATGATGGTCAGATTGAACTGACCCACTCTGTGAGTGCCGGACTGGACTACGCAGCAGTAGGTCCCGAGCATGCCTTCCTACAGGAACTTGGAAGAGTTGAGTATACTTATGCGACTGATGGGGAGGCCCTTGCGGCCTTCAAGGCGCTTTCTGAAACGGAGGGAATCATTCCCGCTCTGGAGAGTGCTCATGCCATTGCCTACGTGGCGAAGGTGGCGCCTCAATTGCCAACTGGCGATGTGATTGTGGCGAACCTGTCTGGGAGAGGTGACAAGGACATGGAGCAGGCCTGCCGTTTCCTCGCGGAGCAGTAAACGGTCGCTATGATTGCGGGCGGGCGCCCTTGATTATTTTTTCCACCAGTTGGGATTCCGCTCCCAGGATTCCCGGGGCGGAGCCTCGTTTGGGTGGTCCCCCGCGGTTTCCATGTCGTCCTTGCCGGATGAAGAGTGGTCCTTTTCAAGAAGGTCTGTTTCCGAATTGGGGTGTGATGACCCGCTGCGTGCCATTACGAAAAGAATGGTCGAGATCATCCCGAGGGCGAAGCTGAGCAGGGCTACCATGCAAAAGGGCAGAATATCCCCGGCGGAAAGAGCGAGAAGAGCGGGCTCGGTCATGGCGGCTGAAGCCTAGAACAGCAGGGCTCCGGGGCAATCACCATGTGCTCCGAAGGTGGCGGAGAGGGTATTTGGGAGTAGCCCGGAGCCCAGGGAACTGGAATAACTCCCTCACAGGCGGCTTTTTCCGGGATTTTGGCTCAGGAAAGTCCCTCTGACGCATTGACAAATGAAGGTCTGCCGCTAGTCTCCGCCCCCCTCGCTGGCGTTCGCAGCCCCAGAATTGCCCGAAAACCATGAGCAAGCGCACCTATCAACCCTCCAAACGTGTTCGGAAGCGTCAACACGGTTTCCGGGCCCGGATGTCGTCCAAGGCCGGACGGGGGATCCTCAAGCGCCGTCGGCAGAAGGGCCGCAAGCGTCTTTTGCCGAAGGGGACCGAGTTGCCCTACAAGCGTCACACCGTCCAGCACGGTAAATAACGGTCCGTCCGGACAGAGAGTCCGCAACGGGGCCCCGCCTGCCCTGAAATCATGCGATTGCCGCGCCGATTGAGTATGACGCGGCGGGAGGAATATGCCGCTGTCAGGAAGCGGGGAGAGTCCCTCGCGACCCGTAATTTCGTAATGGCAACGCTGCGGCATGACGAGTTGGAACATCTCAAGTTTGGGTTGATCACCTCACGCAAGGTGGCCCGGAAGGCGGTGACAAGGAACCGGATTCGTCGTCGGTTGCGGGCGATTCTGGGCAGGCACGGGGAGAGGCTTGAATCGGGGCGCTATCTTGTCATTGTTGCTCGTCGCAAGGCGGCGGATGCCAGCTTTCGGGAACTTGAGGAAGATTGGCTTCGGCTGGCGGAGCGACTGGGTATTCTGAGCGAGGGCGAAATCCGGCAGGGCGATTCGGAATAATCGTTAAAAAACGACCAGATGAAGTGGTTTATCAAGGCGACCATCCGTGGCTACCAGAAGTTCCTGCGGCCGATCCTGCATGTTTTTTCGGGCGGGGGGAGCTGCCGTTACGAACCGAGTTGCTCGAACTATTTTCTCAAGGCAGTGGAAACACACGGGTCGCTGAAGGGCAGCTTGCTCGGGATTCGCCGGATTTTGCGCTGTCATCCGTGGGGCGGCTTTGGTTATGACCCCGTTCCATCGAAGGGAAGCCGTCCGGGCAAAGGTTGCAGGGATCATTCCCCCGTGCCCGATCGTTCTTCCGTTCTCGACTCTGAACCGCACCTCAAGTAGCAAAGGACCCTCGTTGTGGATCGCAAGGCTTGGATTGTTATTATTCTGTGCTGCCTCGGCTTGGCAGTGAACCTGCATTACAGCAGGAAAAATCGTGAGTCCCTGGTCGAGAGGGAGCGTGAGCGGCAGGCCGAGCAGGCGGCGAAGGCGAAAGAAGAGGAAAAAACCCAGGGTGAGCAACAAGCGCAGGACGGAGAGCAGGCGGAGGCTGCCAATCCCGGGNACCCCTCACCGATTTCGCCCGCTCCCGAATCTGATCCGGTGGTTCAGGAGGAAACGCCAACCCTGACGAGTGAAGATGCCGTCTTTACTTTCACCAATTTCGGGGGAGGGCTCAAGCACGCTGCGATGCGCGGACAGTATGCGGTTCAGGACAAGGGCAATCTGGTGATCCTTAACAAGGATGAGCCTAACCCGATTGGACGTCTGACCAGCGGGGTGGACGAGTATCTGGATGTAGTCTATCGGCACGAGAAGGAGCGTGATACGGAAAACAGTATTTCCTTCATCGGACAGACCAAGGGCGGTCTCATNATCAGGAAGAGGTGGACTCTNGCAGAGGAGGGGGTGGCAGGTCAGTCCTACAGGCTCAGGCTTGACCTNGATTTTGAGAATCAAGGCGAGGGTCTCGTGGAGTTGAGCAATTACGGTCTCTTTGCGGGTTCAGCNGCTCCCCTCTGGGAGGGTGAATGGGATCGCCACATCACGCTCTTTTTTCAGAAAGACGGGGACTACAAGAAGAGGCGGGNNATTAAATTCAAGAAAGGGAAGAAGCCCGCCTTCAGGGGTGATGGGGGCATTCTTGGATTTGCAGGAGTAAGCAACCAGTTCTTTGCCACCATCATCGAACCTGAGACCGCTTACGACGCCTGGGTCTGGGGAGATCGCCGGGCTGTTTCGTTGCCCGAGATTGCGGGTGGCGGGTCCGGGGAAGCCATCCGAATGGGGATCAGCCTGCNGNAGNAAAAGTTGAGCCCTCAGGGGGATAATACGGAGTCCCTCAGCTTTAACCTTTATCTTGGACCCAAGAACAACCTTCTACTGCGCGAGACCAGCGAGGACTACGGGGAGGTAATGAATTATGGGATGTTCGGCCTGATCAGTAAGTTCCTGAACTGGCTCCTTAATATTCTATTCTCGGCGATCTCCGGTCTCTCCGACTCCTGGGGATGGGGNTATTCCATTGTTGCGCTGACCATCATNATCAGGGCTGCGATGTGGCCCCTGCAGAATAAATCGACCCGGGCCATGAAGCGGATGTCGAAACTGCAGCCGGAGATGAAGGAGCTTCGGGAGAAGTACGCTGATGATCCCAACCGGATGAATCAGGAGATGATGAAGATGTACCGGGAATACGGCATCAACCCCTTGGGCGGTTGCCTTCCCCTGCTGGTGCAGATTCCTATCTTCTTCGGTTTCTATATCATGCTCCAGTATGCCGTTGAGTTNCGGCAGCAGCCATTTCTCTGGGTGGAGGATCTNGCCCTGCCGGANACGGTAGCGACCCTGCCGTTCGCCCTGCCCTTTCTTGGTGACGGGGTCAACCTCCTGCCCATTGTGATGGCGGTCACGATGGTGCTGCAGATGGCTCTCACGCCCAAGACCGGGGACAAGATGCAGCGGCGTCTCTTCATGATGATGCCGATNATCTTCTTCTTTTTCTGCTATAACTTCGCCTCTGCCCTGGCCCTCTACTGGACTACCTCCAATATCTTTGCGATCGTGCAGATGCTGATCACCCAGCGACTCCCTGAACCGGAGCTCAAGAAGAAGGGAGGGGTGCAGAAAAAGGGATTCTTCCAGCGCCTTCAGGAGCGTGCGGAAGCCGCCCAGAAGGCGCAGAAGCAGATGCGAGCGGAGCAGATGGGGGGGCGTGGGCCGAAAAAGCCGAAAAAGAGAGGGCCGCGCACGGGAGGTTAAGCCCGCTGTAAGGNCCNCAGGNGAAGTGACACCCGGCTTGACCGGGGCGTTCCTCGTTCTAAGCTGCAGCCATGGAAGCCCTCTCGGAAGCGCACCAGATTCTTGAGTCCATGGTTACCCAGCTTGGGTTTGAGGTGACGATTGAGGAGGAACAAAGTGAGGAAGGGGCCTGCCTGCAGATTCTTACTGAGGAGGGTGGCCTTCTCATTGGCAAGCACGGGGACCGCCTTGATGACCTTCAGTATCTGGTCAACAGGATCCTGCAGAAAAAGATTCAGGACCCTCCGCGTATCCGGGTTGACTGTGACCGTTTCCGCGTACGACAGGAGGAGAAACTCATTGAGACCGCTCAGGAGCTGGCGGCCAAGGCCAAGGAGAGTGGCAAGGCGATGAAAATGCGTCCCCTCAATGCCTATCACCGCCGGATCGTGCATAATGCCCTGATTGATGATGATGAGGTNGAGACCGTTTCCCCAAGGAGNGATGAACGGTTGAAGCGAATCCTGATTCGGCCAGTCTCCTGAAGGCCGGAGGCCGATCTGTCGTGGGACAGGGCAGGCGGAAAAAACACAGCTGCCCCAACTAAAATGGAAACCCATCGCCTCGTCCTTCCCGAGGATCTAAATCATTACGGGTTCCTCTTCGGTGGTCGCCTTCTGCGCTGGATTGACGAAGCCAGCTGGATTGCCGCCAGTCTTGATTTTCCGTCCTGCCGGTTCGTGACCATCGCAATGGATGAGGTGGTCTTCCGTCATAGTGTCCGCGAGGGAACAATTATCTCCATCCGGTCCGAGCGGCAGAAAGTGGGGACGACCTCGGTGACCTATGAGGTGACCGTATGCCTCGGGAAGATGGGAGATGGAGACCCCATCTTTACCACCCGGGTAACCTTTGTGAACGTGGATGAGCGCGGTGAGAAGGTTCCGATCGGGGAGTGAGTGATGGCTGAATCGCAGGAAGTGGACATTACCCTTGGGGTTGACAAGGGAGATGACCAGGAGGCCTGGCGGCGTGTGGTGGCCCGTAGATTGAGGATGCCGCCGGCGCGGGTGGCTAGCTTGGAACTTCTCAAGAAGTCGATTGATGCGCGAAAGGTTCCTGTCCAGTACCGGTTGCGTCTCCGGGTGGGAATCGACGAACCCCTGCCACCCGGCGAAGTGGAGTCCCCTTCCTTTCCCCGTCTGGGTGGGAATGTTGCCCGGGTTGTGATTGTTGGTTGCGGGCCGGCGGGGATCTTCGCGGCGCTTCGTTGTATCCAGCTGGGGTTGCGCCCGGTTATCCTTGAGCGGGGCAAGGATGCGTCCGCTCGTCGCTTCGATCTTGCCCCGATTCTCCGGGAAGGGCGGGTGATCGAGGAATCGAACTACTGTTTCGGGGAGGGAGGAGCAGGTACCTTCTCCGACGGGAAGCTCTACACCAGGGCGACCAAGCGGGGTCCGGTGCGGGAGATCTACGAGACGCTGGTTGCCCACGGGGCTCCTGCCGCGATCCTTACCGAGGCGCATCCCCATATCGGGTCAAACCTTCTCCCGAATGTGGTGAAAGCCCTGCGGGAGACGATTCTGGAATCCGGGGGGGAGGTGCATTTTGAGAGCAAGGTATCGGATCTTATTATCGACGAGCGGGGCACGCGTCTTGAGGGGGTCATTACCGGGGATGGGCGTGAATTTCGTGGTGAAAGCGTGATTCTGGCTACTGGGCATTCGGCTCGGGACATCCATCAGCTCCTATTAAGTAAGAAGGTGCGCCTGGAGCAGAAATCCTTCGCGATGGGCGTGCGTATCGAGCATCCGCAGGCGCTGATAGACAGTATTCAGTATCACCTGAGGCAGGATGGGGAGCGTCCGGGATCCCTTCCCGCGGCGCGCTATCGACTCGCAACCACGGTAAAAGGGCGCAGTGTTCATTCGTTCTGCATGTGCCCCGGAGGATTCATTGTCCCCTGCGCCACGGAGAATGAGGAGGTGGTTGTCAATGGGATGTCGCTTTCACGCAGGGATTCACCTTATGCCAACAGTGGGGTCGTGGTGGGGATTGACCCTGAAGATACTGAGCCCTGGCAGGCTGAGCATGGAATACTCGCAGGAGTGGCCCTTCAGCGGGAGGTTGAATGCTCCGCGAAGAAGGCTGGAGGAGGAGGACAGGTTGCGCCTGCGCAAAGGCTCGTGGACTTCCTGGAGAGACGCGAATCGCAGGATCTGCCCTCGACAAGTTACTTCCCAGGGGTGCGTTCTGCCCGGCTGGAGAAACTCCTGCCCGATTTCATGGGAGCCTCGTTACGGAAGGGGTTGCTTAAATTTACCAAGTCGATGAAGGGCTATCTCAGTGAGGAGGCTCTCCTTGTTGGCTTTGAGACCCGTAGCAGTTCTCCTGTCCGCATTCCACGAGATCGGTTAACCTTTCAGCATCCGGACGTTGCAGGGCTCCTTCCCTGCGGCGAAGGTGCGGGCTACGCCGGTGGGATTGTATCGGCTGCCCTCGATGGCCGGAAATGTGCAGAGGCGATTGCGGAGCTTGTGAGATAGGGTAATCAGGCTTGGGGGGCTGTTGCGAGAGATGCGAGGTGTGCCTGAGCTACCTCGATGCAGTTCCTGAAGAAGTGAAGTTCCTGCCCTACTTTTCCGACGCTTGCACTGCCCTCCATGATGGAGACCAGGAAGTCCGCATGGGCAGTCGGGTCGAGATCCGGGCGGACGAGTGCGGTTGCCTGCCCTCTCTTCAAGGCATCTGCGATGGAATTGCGCCAGGTTGAGTAGATGTCATCAAGCCGTTTTCGAAATCCCTCGTCGAGGGGAGACATTTCGGATGCGAAATTGCAGACAGGACTGCCGTTGAAGAGGAATCCGGTATCGGGCTCTTCTGCCTCGAGGCGCTTGAGAAATCGCTTGAGGATGCCTCGCAGGGCGTCGAGCGGATTTTCTGCTCCCTGCAGTGGCTCGACCCACCAGTTCCTCACCGCTGGGGTGAGTAGTTCGTCCAGGACGGCATAGCCCAGTTCGTTCTTACCTGCAAAGTGATGAAACAGGGCCCCCTTGGTGATACCAGCCGCGCTTACGATCCGGTTAATACTTCCTCCCTGAAATCCATGCCGATAAAACTCGCGGTAACTGGCTTCCAATACCTTGCGTCGGGTCCGTTTTGGATCGCGCACGCGGGGCATGGTCCGAACGTTACATACCTGCAGGAATGTTGCAAGCGGGGCCTTGGTTGGAATTCATGAGTGCGCTGCAGGGAAGGTGGCCGGACAGGCTTGTGGCCTATCTTGGTCCAGGAGGCATCTTTTCATGCAGGAAGCGGGTCATGGTCTCGTAAAGGTGGCGCCGTGCATTCTTTCCCTCCCTGATCGAGTGTGTGCCGCGTGGATAGGTCATCATCGAGAACGTCTTGTTGTGCTCGATGAGTTTATCGACCAGTTTCAGGTAGGTTTGGTAGTGGCAGTTGTCGTCTGCTGCCCCATGAATGAGAAGAAGGTTACCCTTGAGGTTTTGAGCGAAGTTTATGGGGGACCCCTCGTGGAACGCCTTCCGGTTTTTGGCGGGTAGTCCCATGTATCGCTCCTGATAGATCGTATCGTAGTGTTTCTGGTCGGGGACAGATGCTACCGCGATGGCAGTCTGGTAGAGATCGGGGAACTTGAAGATGGCGTTCAAGCTCATAGAGCCTCCGCCGCTCCATCCCCAGGAGCCGACCCGTGTCGGATCAATCCAGGGACGTTCGCGGAGTACGGTCCTGACAGCTGCGGCTTGGTCGCTTGGAGGAAGAATCCCTATTTTACGGTAGGCCTCTCGGCGCCAGGACCGGCCGAGTGGAGAACGACTGCCCCGGTTGTCAAAGCTCATGACGATATAGCCCTGCTGAGCCAGCATGTGATGCCAGAGTCCACCCCAGCTGTCCCGGACTACCTGCCCGGCTGGTTCCCCGTAGACGTAGACCAGGAGAGGATATTTGTGTCCGGGCTTGAGCTCTGGAGGCCTGATGCATCTGGCAGGAAGGTGAACCCCATCTCCAATTTCGGCCTGAAAAAACTCGACTGGAGCGAGTTTGAGGGCCGTGACCTTCCGGTGCAGGTCCGCATTATCCTCGAGGGTTCGGATGATGCGGTGGTCTGGCAGGCTGACGAGACTAGTGACTGATGGAGTGTCCGCATCCGAACGGGTCCAGACCGCGAAATCTCCAGTGGGCGATATGCGATAAGAGTGCGTGCCGCGGGTTTCATTTTCCGGAGTCAGGCGTGTTACGTCCCTGCCATCAAGGCCAACCCGGAAGAGGTAGCGTTGGGCGGGGTTGTCAGGAGAGGCGAGAAAATACGCCCAGTTGCCACTCTTATCGACGTGCTGAAGATCGATGTCGAACGTTCCCGGAGTGAGCTTGGTTGTCTTCTGGCCATCCCGGGAGATGAGGTAAAGTTGCTCCCATCCGTCCCGCTCACTGGTCCAGGTAAAGCTCGTGCCCTCCGGGTTCCATCTGAGGTCGTTGTTCATGACA
>PAQU01000016.1 GCA_002709395.1 Roseibacillus sp.
ATAGAGGATGGAGTCGATATCCCCGAGGTTGGTCCGGAAGCGGATTGCGGTGGAGGTATCCGGATCACGAAAGTGCGGGGAGAGGTTGTAGCGGATCCGGCCGGTGGGGGGAGTGAGGAAGAGAAAATCCGGAACCGGGGAGGTTTCTTCCGGACCGGTGATCGCGGGCTTGATGCGAAAGGTGACGAAGGTGGAGGCGGTGCTGGTTCCATCGGTGGCGGAAATCACAGGGCGATAGACCCCGGGGGCGCTGGGAGTTCCCGAGATCACTCCGTTGGAGGCGTCAAATTCCCAGCCGGGCGGGAGGTCGGTGACCTCGAAGCCCGAGGCCGTCCCTTCTCCCTGGGAATTGTAGACCCGGAGGGCTGGACCGGTCAGCGGCTCCCCCACCGTGCCTCCGATGAAACGACCGGCTTCGATCGCAAACTCGGTCGGAAGGGTGGCCTCAACCGGTTCGGTCCACTCCGAGTTCCCATCAGGCCGGAGGGTCCGCATCCGGAAGGTAACCGTGCTGTTGGGGCTCCCTCCCCGCAGGGAGAGCAAGGTGCTGTTGGGTGGAGAGGTTGTGATCGTGACCCAGTCCTGCCCGGAGAGGACCTGGATTTCATAGCCGGTCTCATCATCACAGTTGTCGGCCCACGAGATCTCGAGGGAGGTCCTGGAGAGAAAGGGGATGGCCACCCGGAAGTTGGCAGGCTCGCACTCGGCATTGAGGAGGCCGCACGCGAAGGGTATCAGCGCGGCCGCGACGAGGGAGCGGAGGAGGGGGGTCACAAGGCCCAACAAAGGGGAGGGTGCCCGGTCTGGCAATACCGGTTTTGGGTAACGGTGGGGAAGTTTGCCGGGATTCGCATAGAGATTGCAGTTGCCAGAAGGACATGCGGTGGAGACGGTGCTCAGGTCGTTATCCAAGGATAACGGCGGTTCCAACACAGTCCTCATGGTGAACAAGCACGGGAAGGGAATAGCCCTATTTGATCTCGACCAGACCCTCATCGCGTGGGATACCCAGCTTCTTTTCTGCAACTGGGTCCTGCGAAGAGAACCTTCACGCCGGGCATACCTCCTTCTCTTCCTTCCTTTCCTCGTTCTTGCGAGGGTGCTTGGGTCGGAAGGCCTGAAGCGGATCTTCCTGTCCTTTCTCTGGCGGATGCCCCGGCAACGGCTGGAGGAACTGGTGGCGGAGTTCGTTGATTACTACGTGCCCCGGGAGTTTTATCCGTCCATGCTGGAAGTGCTCGCGGCGGAACGAGAGAAGGGGCGTCGGCTTGTGCTGGTCTCTGCCAGCCCCGAGTTCTACGCCCGGCCCCTGGGGGAGGCTCTGGGGTTTGATGCCAGTTATGGCACGAGGGTCGAGTTCGAGGACCTGATGCCCCTGTTTCCTGATTTTACCGGAGGAAACAACAAGCGGGAGGTCAAGGTGTCCCGCCTTCTTGAGGAAGGAGAGATCCGGGAGGAAGGGATCCAGGAGAACAGCAGCGGGTTCTCGGACAGCACGGTGGACCTGCCCATGCTCCGCCTTTGTGAGGAGGTGATGGTCGTCAATCCCGGGGCAGAGCTTCAAGCGATAGCGGAAGAGGAGGACTGGGAGGTGGTATGTCCGGAGCGTCCCTTCCAAAGTCGGGGGCAGATGGCCTGGCGATGTCTGAAGCAGATGTGCGGACTGGATGCCGGGAAGGGTGGATTATGAGTCTCCTTTTCCTTTCCCGGAGGGCGATTAGTTGATAATATTTTCCCTGCAGAGGAAACCTGCAGATCCATGAGACGAGAACGAGAATTGATTACCGAGCGTCGGTCGGCGCTCAGCGAAACGGCAACCAGCCGCATGGTCTCGCGTTCTCTCAGTGGGCCTGTGGTTTTTTTTTGCACCTGAAGAGCCCTTTTGCGCTCTGAGAAACCTGAAAAAGATAACACACGGAATTATGGTTAAGACAGCAGTATCCAGTCTCATTGGCATAGGACTAGCAGGCCTCCTCGTTGGTTGTGGGGGTAAGGAAAACGGAGAGGGTGGCAGCACCGGAGCAGTCCCCCCGGCACTTGTGATCACTGCCATTCCCGATGAGAAGGTCAGCGACCAAGAGGCCAGATTTCAGGCCCTCAAGGCCTATCTCGCCGAGAAACTTGACATCAAGGTTGAGTTCTCGATTTCCAAGGACTACGCGGCTTCGGTGCAGCGTTTCGCCAATGGCGAGGTTCACATGGCCTGGTTCGGCGGATTTACGGGGGTTCAGGCCCGCGAGCGTGTCAAAACCGCCCGTGCAATCGCCCAAGGGAATCTCGATCCCCAGTTCAAGAGTTACTTCATTGCCAATGCCTCAACAGGGTTGAGCAAGAGCGAAGAGTTTCCGGCAGAGGCCATCAAGGATCTCACCTTCACTTTTGGGAGCCCCAGCTCAACTTCCGGGCGTCTCATGCCTGAATACTTCATCAAGCAGATTACGGGCAAGTCTGCCGCGGACTTTTTCTCCAAGGAAGTCCAGTTCCAGAAGTCGGGTGGTCATGTGGCTACCGCGGAAGCAGTCCAGGCTGGGTCGGTGCAGGTCGGAGCCATCAACTTCAAGACCTACGACTCGATGGTGGCCGACGGCAGGCTGGATCCCGAGAAGGCACCCATCATCTGGGTGACCCCTGACTATGCGGACTACAACCTCACGGTGCACGGTGACTTGGACAAGCACTTTGGTGAGGGTTTCATCGACGATTTGCAGGAGGTCCTCGTGGGGTGTGAGGACAGGGAGGTGCTCAAGGCCTTCAACCGTGACAAGCTGATTCCGGCTACGAATGAGGACTTCGCGGGAATCGAGGCGGTCGCGAAGGAGCTTGGACTGATGCGCTAGCCTTGGCCACGGTCGTCCAACTTACCGGGGCGGGAGTATCCTTCGGTGGCGTGCGTGCTCTCCGGGGCGTGACCCTCCCGGTAGAGGAGGGTGAGCAGGTCTGTGTCATCGGTCCGAGCGGGAGTGGTAAGAGCACTCTCCTTGGACTGATGAATGGACGCCTCATAGCCGATAGCGGTTCGGTTGAGGTTTTCGGACAGGACCTCGTCCAGCTTACGGCGGGGCAGTTGCGTCAATTACGTTGTGGGCTTGCCTGGGTGCCCCAGGATCTAGGGCTGGTGCCGAACCTGCGGGTCCTGCAGAACGTATTGTGTGGGAAGGCGGGTGCGGTAGGATTTTTTGGCCTCCTCCGTCGCTTGGCCCTGACGCGGATGGAGGAGGCGGAGAGAGTACGCGACCTCCTGGAGCGTCTGGGTATCCCGGAAAAGCTTTATGAGCGGACCGATACGCTCTCGGGTGGCCAGCAGCAGCGGGTGGCTATCGCTCGGGCGCTCTATCAGGAGCCGACAGCAATTCTGGCAGACGAGCCAGTTGCTTCAGTAGATCCCGGTCGAGCGCGGAGTCTTATCGAATTGCTGACACGGGAGGCCAGGCAGGAGGGGATTACCCTCATAATGAGTCTCCATCACGTTGAACTGGCACGTGAGTTTTTTCCCCGCCTGATCGGCCTGCAGGCCGGGCGAGTGGCCTTTGACGAGGCCGCGGAGGAGGTTTCGAGCGAGAAGCTTCGGGAGCTTTATTCCATGGGGGAAGAGTGATCTGTGAAAGCGCGTATGAAGAAGTTCTACAGGTCGCGCCATTGGCTGGGCAGCCGGCGCCTCACTCTGCTGGCTGCGGTCCTCCTTTTTCTGGTGGGTCTTCTTGTGCTCGGGGCGAAGCCGGAAGACCTCAAGCCCTCGGAGGGCGGTCTCAGGCTGGCAGGGAAATTCCTGAAGGCCGCGGTCCAGCCGGCGTTCGACTACGAGGCCGGGGACTTGCCGGCCGCCGCTCCGCCCTTCTGGGAAAAGGTCGGACACTCGCTCGTTCTGACATTGCGCTATGCATTGGTGGCCATGAGCATGGCCCTGTTTGGAGGTCTTGTTCTTGGGGTGCTCGGGTCCCGGTCGTGGTGGCCGGTAGTCAATGTGAGCTCGCCCTCGGGGCTGGTGCTGCTCTGGATTCTGCGGTCGGTTCGGATAGTTATACGTGCCTTAGCGACCCTGGCGCGTTCGGTTCACGAGCTCCTCTGGGCTCTTCTCTTCATTACCGCAGTGGGAACTTCCCCGCTGGCTGCAGTGCTGGCGATTGCCCTGCCCTATGGTGGCACATTGGCCAAGGTATTTTCCGAGTTACTCGACGAGCAGGATGCCGGAGCGGCCAACGTCATGCGCGCGGGTGGGGCGGGATCTTCCGCCGCCTTCCTGATCGGGGTGGGAGTGCGGGCTTTTCCGGACCTGATCACTTATGTGCTCTACCGTCTGGAGTGTGCGGTTCGTTCCTCGGCGATCCTGGGATTCATGGGGATTCCTACCCTCGGCTACCACATCGCGACAGCCTACGAGGATGGCCACTTGCGAGAAATATGGACCTACCTTTATGTGCTCCTGATCGCAGTCCTCGTGGTGGACCAGTGGGGCGCTCTGGTACGCAGGCGCCTGTCGCGACCGGGGCCTGCGCGGGAAGCCGGGCATGTTGATGACCCGGTCGCAGAATTGCGTCGCAAGCGTCCGCGCTCGCTCGTGCTGCGAGCTTCCTTAGTCCTTGCATTCGGAGCAGTGGTAGTGGGCTGGACGACGGAAAGTCGTTGGCAGTCAGAGCTTCCAGCCGGGCAGCGTCAGGCGAACCTTGAGCGCTTTATGCGCGAAGCGATTCCTCATCCGGTCCGGGAGGCGGACAACGATTGGGGTAAGTTGGGACCGTGGCTAAAGGAGCGTATCTGTCCCGAGGGCGCCGTGGCCCTGCACCGGACCTTTCACATCGGCACGATTGCGATCTTGTTTGCTGGCTGTGCGGCCCTGTTGGCGGTGCCGTTCGCGGCCCGTTCCCTTGCAACCCGCAACATCCTGGAAGTTCCCGGTGGCCGCGAGCGGGTGAGGGGCCTGCGGGCCGGGATCGGGTGCGTGCTCCGGGCGGGAGCCCTCGTGATGCGATCGATTCCGGAATACATTATTGCCTTCCTGCTCCTGCAGGTCCTCGGACCCACCATATGGCCGCTGGTAATCGCGCTGGCCCTGCACAACGGTGGAATTCTTCTTCGGCTGGGGAGCGAGGTGATAGATAATCGTTCCTCGCGGGCGGCTGAGGTCCTGGTGGCGCAAGGAGCAACGCGGAGTGGCATCTTTACTGGAAGCCTCCTTCCCGAGTCTTTCAACCGCTTCCTCCTGCTCCTCTTCTACCGGTGGGAAACCTGTATCAGGGAAGCTACAGTGCTCGGAATGTTGGGAGTGCTCTCACTGGGAAGCCTGATTGATGATGCGAATACGCGGCTCTTTTACGACGACATGCTCCTTTATGTTCTCTTGGGTGCGTTGCTCGTCTTTGCGGGGGATGTGGTATCCGATCTTCTTCGCCTCCGGTTGAAGGGAGGTCTTGTCAGGAAAGGAGCGGTCCACTTGTTCTAGAACCTGATGCCCTGTGGCGATTAGGCGAAGGACCGCCCTTCGATCTGCTCGATCGCCCATTGGGCGTGCTCGGCGATGAGAGGATCGGGGTCCTCACCTGCCACTCGCAGGGCCGGAAGGTCCTCGGTGGTGCCGGTGTTGCCGAGGACGATGCAGACATTACGTAGAAAACGGGGGCGCTTGATGCGTTTGATGGGAGATTTGCGGAAAAGCTGGCGGAATTCCTCGTCGTTGAGAGCAAGGAAGTCCCGTAGTTCGTGTTCAAATACTTCTTTGCGGGCATGGAAGCGAAGGTCCCGGCTGGTTTTCGCAAAACGGTTCCATGGACAGGCGGCCAGACAATCATCACAGCCGTAGAGGCGGTTGCCGATCAGAGGTCGTAACTCCAGGGGAATAGCGCCCTTGTGCTCGATCGTCAGGTAGGAGATGCAGCGTGGAGCGTCCACGAAATGTGGACGCGGGATGGCGTTGGTGGGGCAGGAGTCCAGGCAGGCGGTGCATGTTCCGCAGTGGTTCTTGTGGACCGTATCCGGGGGAAGAGGAAGGGTTGTGATGAGTTCCGCGAGAAAGAACCAGGTGCCGAGTTGGCGGTGGATCTGAACGGTGGATTTGCCATTCCACCCGAGACCCGCCTCAGAGGCAAAGTC
This sequence comes from Roseibacillus sp., assembly GCA_002709395.1. Classification (GTDB taxonomy): domain Bacteria; phylum Verrucomicrobiota; class Verrucomicrobiia; order Verrucomicrobiales; family Akkermansiaceae; genus Roseibacillus_B. Next base: position 6,085 of record PAQU01000016.1, read on the forward strand.
CCGCTCCAGGACGGGTCCGGTATCGACGTAGTAGCGCTGCTCTCCTCCCATCTCCCTCATGGCGAGATCGAGATCAGTAAGCTTTTCCTCGATCACATCGTGGTAATCATCATTCCAGGAATACCGGGCGATGCGGTAGGAAGGGTTTGGTTCCCTTGATCCGGGATAGTAGTTGAGGGCGAGGCATACGACCGAGCGGGCTCCGGGAAGTATCTCTCGCGGGTCTGTCCGGCGTTCCGTGTTACGCTCCAGCCATTTCATGTCACCGGCCTTCCCCTCGGCGACCCAGTGCAGGAACTCTTCGGCATGAGGGGCTCTCCGGGCGGGGGCGATCCGGCAATCCGCAAAGCCGAGCCGGGATGCAATGAACTGCACGTTGCGTTTGGCGATGACTGGGTCCACGGCGATGGCGTTTGACAGTGGCTGGTGAAAGCTGGAAGTAACGGGATGAGGACGCGGGAACTATGGCAGGCCGGGAATCTGAACCTGTTTATTCGGAGAAAAAATAACGGGCAGATTCAAGGATGCCGGTGGTAATTTCCGGGAAGGTCAGTTCATCAGTTTCAATTTCCTGATGTGCCGTTGCCCGGTAAAGTTCACGACGCTCATCGAGGAGCCGGTTGATGGTCTCCATCTGGTTGTTATTGTTGAGAAGGGGGCGCTCCCGGCTGTTTTCCGTTCTCTTGATGATTTCCTCGGCTGAAACCACCAACCAGACAACGAAACCCATCCTGCGAAGGATCTCGCGGTTCGCGGACCGGCCTATGATCCCCCCGCCGGTGGCAATGATGTGATGGGGGGGCAGGGATTCCTCCAGTTCCCGCAGCACGGTTGACTCCATTTCCCTGAAGGCATCTTCACCCTCCTGAGCAAAGATGTCCCGGATCGGTTTGCCTGCCCGCTCGACAATCAGGGCATCGGTGTCGATCATAGGGTAGCCCAGCGCGCCGGAAAGTTCCCGGGCGATAGAGGATTTTCCCGAGCCCATGAAGCCGATCAGGACGATATTTTTGGGGGGAGATGGAGATCCGGCAGTCATGGGAGCTGAACTTTAAGGCCGAAATTCGAAATTCTAAACCCTAACTGTCATTTGTTATAAGAAGGCGTGCAGACGCGGGTAGAAATAGCTGACTTCGAGAATTGGAAAGCCGCCGCCGGGGAAGCTGCCAGGCTGCTGGCTGCCGGTGAGGTGGTGGCCGTTCCCACCGAGACGGTCTATGGGCTTGCCGCGATAGCTTTCAATACTGACGCCGTAGCCAGGGTTTTCGAGGTCAAGGAGAGGCCGTCGTTTGACCCGCTGATTGTGCATATTTCGGGGATCCGGGATCTTGGCCGGGTGGCAGTGGTGCCGGAAGGAATACAGAAGGTGGTGCGCGAGCTTGGAAAGGCCTTCTGGCCTGGTCCGCTTACTCTGGTGCTTCCCAGGCATGACGATGTTCCTGACCTTGTAACAAGTGGACTGCCAACCGTGGCGGTCCGGGTGAGCAACCATGAGGTCATGCGTTATCTTACGAAGGAGCTCGGCCCCATTGCCGCGCCAAGCGCAAATCGTTTTGGGCGGATCAGCCCCACCTCGGCGAGTGCGGTAAGGAAAGAGCTGGAAGGGCGCATTCCACTCATCATTGATGGAGGGGCATGCTCGGATGGGCTTGAGAGTACTATCGTGGCCGTGGAAGAAGGAGAAAAGAGGCCGACCCTGCGCCTGTTGCGTCCGGGTCCGGTAACGCGGGAGGAGCTCCGGAAGTTCGGCCGGGTGGTAAAAGCCGGCCCGGTAACTGGAAACCGACCGGAGGCCCCGGGAACCCTCGAGTCGCATTATGCCCCAGGGGTGCCGGTGCTTCTCTTTGACCGGCCTGAGGAATTCGAACCGGAAGAGGGTCGTAACTATGCCCTGCTCAGTTACCGGGGTGATCCAAAGGATGGCTATCTTGAGCGTCATGAATGGTCCCGGGTGGAAGTTCTCAGCCCCGGCAAGGGGAAGCTGGCGGAAGCCGCGGTACGTTTTTTTCATTCCCTGCGAGTCCTCGATACAGAGGGGGTTGACGCTATAGTAGCCGAGCCGGTAAGCGATGTGGGTCTCGGTTCAGCTATTATGGATCGTTTGCGCCGCGCTGCGTTCCGGGGGAGCTGAAACCGCTGGTTCCGAGTATGGGCATTGAATTTCGGAGGAGATTCGGGCATGATTGACCCGGATGTTGCGGTCGATGATGACAGTGTCCGGGCTCACCCTGGTGAGTCGGATTCTGGGGTTCCTGAGGGATGTCCTGATCGCCAGGTTCGTGGGGACCGGGCCGGTGGCAGATGCCTTCGTGGCGGCTTTCCGGTTTCCTAACATGTTCAGGCGTATTTTCGGGGAGGGGGCCTACAATGCCGCCTTCGTGCCGCTCTTCGGGAGGAAGCGTGAAGAGGAAGGTGAGGAGGCGGCGGTGGGCTTTGCCCGCAATACCTTTTCTTCCCTGGTCTGGGTCGTCGGGATTCTGACCCTGGTGGCGATTCCCTGCATGCACTGGCTCATGATGCTGGTCGTGCCAGGGTTCTTGCCGAAGTTCGAAAAGGAACTTGGCGATGTCGGGACGGGGCACGCCTTCCATGAACGCGAGATCGATACGAGGGGAGCCAAGGAGGTTTATTTCCAGGTCACGGGTAAGTCGGAGGAGGCTGTGAGGCACTGGTCTGCCCGCACCAGGATGGAGGATATGTATTTCGTTGATGAGGGAGGGAAGAAGCTTCCCCTGCTTGTCAGGCTGGGCGATACCGGGATGAGCCTGGGAGACAGCCAGTCCCTGGACTCCAGCGGATTCATGCGGACTCGCCTGCTATTGAGTGGGGACATCCAGAGCGGGGTTGAACGGGAGGTAGACCCACGAAAACGATTTGTCCCGAAGGAAGGCGAGGCGGTCGTGGGGGTAGTTTACGGGCTGAAACCCGGGGGCCTTGCTCGTATCGTTCTGCCTGAAGACCACCGACTGGAATCATTCCATGTCAGGGTGGCCATTGATCCGGTTACCAGCGTTGCGGAGGTCCGTCATGCCACTCTGCGGATCTATCGCAATCACCCGGACAACTTCAGCCTCACGGTGGAACTTTCCCGGGTCATGTTCTGCTATCTCTTTTTCATGACCCTGGTGGCTCACCTGAGTGGCGTGCTTAACACCCTGAGGTATTTTGCCATGCCGGCAGCCGCGCCCATCCTGTTGAATATCGTACTGGTAAGCGCCCTGGGATTAATCTGGATGATGGGTTGGCAGGGTGACCTTGAAATCGGCAAGACGCTTGCCTGGGGTGTGGCCTTGGCGGGGCTCCTGCAATTCGGAGCCCTCTGGTTTGCCTGCAGCCGTGCGGGAGCCTCCATGGTTGTTCACAAACCGATCTGGAATCCCGAATTACGAAAGCTTCTTTTCCTCATGGGACCGGGTGTTATTGCTGCTGGAATCCAGCAGGTTAACCTTCTCGTTGGGGGCGTGATTGCGTCATTCCAGCAGGGAGCCATCTCGACACTCTATTATGCCGACCGGATTAACCAGCTTCCGCTGGGAATAATCGGAATTGCCCTGGGCGTGGTGCTCCTGCCCGAAGTGACCCGCCGCCTTCGCAGCGGTCGCGCGAGCGAGGCTGCGGATAGTATTCTGCGAGGTATGGAGTTGGCCATGCTGCTGACCCTCCCGGCCGCGGTAGCCATGATCGTGATTCATGAACCGCTGGTTGGGGGGCTCTTTGAGGGTGCAAGTTTTGATGCGGAGGATGTCAGAAAGACTGGTTGGGCCCTGGCGGGGTTTGCGCTGGGCTTGCCCGGCTATGTGCTGATCAAGGTGCTGCAGCCTGCCTACTTCGCCCGGGAAAACACGAAGGGCCCCATGGTCATGGCCGGGGTTGCGGTAGCGGTTAACATCATCTGCAGCTTGATTCTCTTCAATCTTCTACGACCCGGCGGCTACGGTCACGTGGGGATTGCACTTGCCACTGCAATTTCGGCCTGGGTGAATGTCGTCCTTCTGTGGCGGGGAATGGATGGGTTCGTGAAGATCTCCGGTGAGAAGTGGAAACGATTTTTCCGGATGTTCCTGTCCAGCGTGGTGATGGGGGGAGCTGTCTGGCTGGCCGGGGTGGCGTTGGATCCATGGTTGTCCGGGACGCAGTGGCAGAAGATCGTAGCCCTGAGTCTGATCGTGGGTACTGGCATGACCCTCTACGGGGTTCTTGTCATTGCGATGCGAGTGACGTCGTGGGCCGCGCTGAAGGCCAGTTTCAGTGGGAGCCGGTCGTCTTCCAAATAAGTGGAAGACTCCTCAAGATCTCGGTTGCGGGAATGGGGATGATGCTTAGGTTCTCGGGCAGTTGTTTAGATGAAGGTCCGCGTATTTTCCCAAGGTTTCCTGATCTGCGGCGTGATCTGGGTGCTGGTTCTTGCCGCTCAGGGATATTTCCGGGGCTTGCGGAGCACGGCCGAGAATCTTGGAAAGGTCGTGGAGAATGAGGAATTCGCGGATTGGTCCAGGGAAAAAGGGGAGCCGACCGGGGAGAATCGCGAGGTTCGGGAGCGACGGATCAGGGAGGTAGTTTCGTTGCTCATTGAGCAGGAGTTCAATCCCGATGCCAAGATGCGATTGAGCGAGCTCAGGGACGAGTTCTATTCAAGGTTGTCCCCGGGAGAGAGAGAAGAGTTCGTGGCCCTTCTTCTCGAGGGTCTCGATTCCTACATCGTGCTCTTTGATGCCCTTCCCGGGGACCGTCGCCGGAAGCTCATCAGGCGTTCGGTCAAGGCAGCGAAGGAAGAGCTGCCCCCGGACCTCCTAAGCACTTATGAACTCCTGGATGCAGAAGAGGAGCAGGAAAAAATAGGAGAGATGGGTTGGCGGGCAGCAATGAAGGGAAAGAGTCCTGACCAGGTCATGGAATACCTTCAATTGATCGAGATTGCAGGGGAACTGATTCAGCGGATGAGGATACCAAAATGGGAAGGATCGTCGCGTGACAAGGAAAGCTGATCCGGAGGTAATCCTTGAGGCGTCGCATCTCTCCAAGTCTTTTGGAGGGAAGCCGGCCCTGCGCGATCTCTCCTTTACCGTGAGAAGAGGAGAGATCTTTGGCCTGTTGGGGCACAACGGTGCAGGTAAGAGCACCGCTCTCGGCATTTTTCTCGGGATGGTGGAGCCCGATGGGGGTGAGGCCCGCATCGGGGGAGCGTCAGTGCAGCGAAGGAGGGCATGGGCCCTGCGCCAGGCGGGAGCGATATTCGAGTCTCCGGCCTTTTATGACTACCTCAGTGGCATGGACAATCTAAAGGTGCTCATGAGCTACTCGGGGGGCTTTGATGCAGAAGCGGCGCTGCGTGTTGTGGAGGAGGTCAACCTCGGCGATCGAATTCACTCCAGGGTTTCGACCTACAGCCACGGGATGCGCCAGCGGCTGGCTCTTGCCCAGGCCCTGTTGCCAGAACCGAAACTCCTCCTGCTTGATGAGCCCACGGACGGGCTTGATCCGGAGGGAATCAAATGGTTTCGCGACTTCATCCTGCGACTCCGGGAAGAGCGGGGAATGACAGTGCTCTTCAATTCGCATCTGCTCTCCGAGGTGGAGCAGATGTGCGACCGGGTGGCTATCGTCAGGCAGGGTCGCAAGGTCTACGATGGCAGGCTGGAGGGAATTGCAGATGAGGAGATGACGCTGGAAATAGAGGCCGACCCGGTTGAGCTGGCAAGGGCCTGTTACGGCAGACTCGGGGGGCGGGAACTTGCAGAGGAAGGGAGGGTGAGTTTCCCGGAGGGCACCGATCCCGCGGTAGTTGCCCGTGAACTGGTCGAGGCGGGAGTAAACCTGCGACGGTTGACTCCCCTGCGCCGCTCTCTGGAGGACGTTTACCTGGAGGTCACCGGCAGCCCGGAAGGAAAGGAGGAGAAGTCTTGAAGCTTTTCCTGATGCAATTACGAAGCGAGCTCAGGAAGCTCTTTGCCCGTCGCCGCACTTACATCGGGTACGGGGCCTTCCTGATTCTCGAGCTGGTCATTCTCTGGGTCTTCCATCTCGACAAGCCCCGTGAGGAGATGGGGAAGATCCTGTCCGATGCAGGGCTTGAAGTGGATCACTACTATTCAGCTCTCACCGTGACCTACTGGATGCTTGGTTTCAGCATGGCAATGCTGGGCGCGATTTACCTTGCCCTGGTCTCGGGGGACATCGTGGCCAAGGAAAGTGAGGATGGAAACCTGAGAATGGTCCTGGCTCGTCCTATCAGTCGTTTGCGGGTCCTCACCATCAAGTATGTGGCGGTCCTGATCTATACCCTGACGTTTGTATGGTTCGTCGGGGTTTCAGGCTACCTGATGTCATCTATTGCCCTGGGCTGGGATGGAGGCCTTTTCGTATGGAACTACGAACTCAGGGTGTTCTCTTTTTTTCCAGAATTGACCACCGGGATAGGAAGGCTGTGCCTCGCCATGCTCCTGCTCAGCCTGAGCATGTGTACGCTCTCTTCCATCGGCTTCGCCTTTTCCTGCCTCAGGATCAAGCCGGCGGCGGCAACCATTCTCGCCCTCAGCGTCCTCTTCGTCGACTCGGTGCTGCAGATGCTGCCCTTCATGGCTCCCTACAAGGAGCATCTGCTTACCCACCGCATGAGTAACTGGGTCTATGTTCTCGAGAATCATGTTTCGTGGGCCAAGCTGGCAGAAAGTTACACGGCTCTGATCGGGCTGGACCTGACCCTTTTTGTTTTGGGCTGGATGGCATTCAGGGTCAGGGATTTTAAGACCTAGGGAGGCTTCATGTCCCCTGTTCCCGCCCGTTGCGGTGGGTGGCTGGGCCAAGTGCCGTTCTTTCTGCGTTTGCGGTCGGTGCTGGTTGTGCTTGAGTCCTTGTGGTGACCAGAAAAGACAGGGAATTTTTGTTCGAGCTGCTGGAGACTCCGAGTCCGGTGGGGTTTGAGATGCCGGGTCAGAGGGTATGGGCGCGCCACCTCAGGAAGACGGCTGATGAGGTTGAGTGCGATGCCTACGGATCTACCTGGGGTATCCTGGGAGAGGGGAAGAAGAGTGTGATGCTGGAGGCACACGCCGATGAGATAGGCTACATGGTCAAACAGGTAACACCTGATGGTTTCCTGAGGATTGACCGTCTTGGCGGAAGCGATAGTGCAACCGCTCGCGGTCGCCGTTTACGTATTTTTGGTGATAAGAAAGAAGTAGCCGGGATCATCGGAAATACTGCGATCCACCTGCGGCGCGATCTCGCCAATGAAAAGGCTCCAAGACCCCATCAGCTGTGGGTCGACGTGGGAGCAAGTTCTGCGGATGAAGTAGCGGGTCTTGGCATTCGAGTCGGACATCCGGCAGTTTACGCGGATGAGCCCATGGAATTGACCAGGCAGAGAGTAGTCAGCCGGGCCATCGATAACAGGATTGGGGGTTTCATTATTGCGCAGGTCATGAAGAAGGTAGCTGCCGCAAAGGCAAAGGCGCCGTTCCGTTTGATCTGTCTCAATGCGGTTCAGGAGGAAATCGGTGGGAATGGAGCCCTGATGGCCACTCATCGACTGATGCCGGATGTCAGCCTCTGCCTGGATGTCACCCATGCGACCGATACTCCGGGTATCGATAATGCCCAGCACGGGTATGTGAAACTGGGTGGTGGGCCGACTCTTACCCATGGAGGAGCGAACCATCCCTTGGTCATTGAGCGCCTCGAAAAGGTAGCTCGCTCCAAGAGAATTTCGATCCAGCATGAGGCCTCCAGTCGTTTCACGGGTACGGATACGGACAAGATCTTCACCGTGCGGGAGGGCGTGCCAAGTGCTCTGGTTTCACTCCCCCTGAGATGCATGCACTCAGTGGTTGAGACAGCCGATCTTGGTGATGTGCAGAATACCATTAACTTGATGGCGGGGTTCGTGATGTCACTGCGGGCCCGGGATAGCTTTCATCAGGAATTGTGAAGAAGGGCATGTTGATCGGGAGATTGCTCGTCATTGTTGGGCTTGTTTCGGGATTTGGTCCCGGGTTCATCTGTGCGAGCGAACCAGGAGATGCGGCCCTGGCCTTCCTGAATGCTCTTCGTGACGATGAGAGGTCGCCTGCAGAGTTGCTGGAAGAAAGCGTAATTTCGCCACATACAGGAGAAATTCGTCGCGCTGCAATTTCCCAGCGCCTTGGTCGGATGGGTCGCTATCTCCGCGATAACCATTACGAGTTGAAAATCGCTGAAGAGAAACGTGATGGGGACCTCGCAGCGGTGGTTCTGGCGGCTGTCAGCAGACATGATCCACTGGAGGTGGATGTAGTGACCATGGGGCTGCGGGAGAGAAGAGGTGAGGGCTGGGGGGTTGCGCCTGTCCCCGGGAGTTTCGACAATGTCGATTTTGGATATGATGAGGGCCTGGAGAGGAGAGCCGGGGTGCTGGAGTTCTGGATGGGGGCTGAGCGCCTTGCAAGGTTGCGTATCCTTGAGGATGAGGTGCTTGCGGTCCTGCGCAAGCGCATGAGCGAAGCTGAACCCCGGATTAGCAGGGCAACAGTCAATCCGGTCCGACTTGTGGAGGCCTTCGTGAAAGCCTGCCGGGAGAAGGATTTGGCGGCCGCAATGGTTCTCATGGGGCAGTTCGAGGGTGAGCTCACGGAGGAGGATCGCCGTCTTCAGCGCGTCATGTCCCTTGGATTACAGGGGCTCGACCGTCGTGGTTACTGGCATGTTCTTACCAGACGGGATGTCGTGCGGGTGGCCGTGCAGGAAGAAGGAGGCGATGACCTGGACGCAGAGGTAACTCTCCTGACCTTCGACCCAAGGCGTGGGAGACCGGTAAGCCTGGTGCGTTTCGTCCTGCTCTATGTTGGCAAGCGATGGACTATCGAGCTGCCGAATGGTCTGCGACTCTCTGATGAAGACCGCGTAACCTTCCAGCGCGCGCTCCTCCGGGATCAGGATTACGAGGAGGACAATGCCATGCGCAACAGGTTTGAGGAAGAATTTGAAAAGCGGCATCAGCCTTTGCGGGCCGGCACCCTCAAGGAAGCCGGTGAGCAGGTCGGGAAGATTCTCAGGGGCGGCTCGCTGGAAGATCTTTTCCGGTTCGTGTATCGTAGTGAAGATCTCAGCGAATCGGAGCGACGGACAGCTTACCGGAATCTTGGAGCGTTCTGGAATGAGTTCCACCAGAACGACACGGCGGCCTCCGATGGGAGGTTGCTAGAAGTTTTCCAACACGAGGACACGGGAGTTCTCGTTTTCCAACTCATTTCCACTGCCCAGATCGAACGCCTGAATCTCACACCCCTTCTTTTGATCCGGGATGATACGGGTTGGGCCATTTCGCCGGGGGTGACCACGAATGGTAATTTTGAAAAGATGGAGGAGGCGAAGCAGGAGCGGCAGGCTGAGGTGCACCGTCGTTTCGAGGAGCAGAAGGAGGAGCTGGTGAGACGGGCAACTGCTGATCTGCAGAACCGCTTTGTTAAAGCAGGTCCTCCCGAGGGCGCGATAGTGGAACGGGAGGAGGCAGAGCAACTGGTCCGGAAATTCCGTAGTCTTCTGCGCGAAGGAAAACTGCTGGAGTCATTCGCATGTGGTGCGCTTCTCGATCCGGAGAAGGGGGTATGGGACGCCCTCAAGTCCATGAGTTATGAATATCGAGGGACGAAGCAGGCCACTGCAGCAGATCGTGAGGTTCACGTGCAGGCAGGAAGGTCCTGGGCGGCGGTCAGTCTACGGGTTGATTCGGGCCAGGGGGGTGCCCCGGATTACCCCATGTATCTGGTGGTGGCAACCCGCGAGGGTCCCCGCATTGTGGTAGATATAGGACTTCGTCTTGCGACCAACAAGGGACGGGAGGTGCTTAATGGGAGGGTCTGGAAACGAGTTGAGGCACAACTCGGGGAAAAGGAGAGCGCCCTTGTGCGTTCCCTGTTTGAAGGACATGTTGAACGGAGTAAGAGTGATCTCGCCGAATGGGTGAAGACCAACAAATCCAAGTAGTCCCCCTGACGCGCCCGGCATTTGAGAGTGCCGTCGAAACGGCCAGTCGCCTGGAGAAATCCGTGTGCGAGGTGCTATTGGGGCAGGAACGCACGGTACGGCGGGTGCTGGCCTGCCTTGTATCAGGGGGGCACCTTCTCCTTGAGGATTTTCCGGGCACTGGAAAGACGACTCTGGCCAAGGCGATAGCTTCCTCGGTAGGAGACGTGCAATTCTCCCGCCTGCAGTTTACCCCGGATCTTCTCCCTTCCGACGTGCTGGGTGTTTCAGTCTATGATCAGAAGACGCAGGAATTCCGTTTTCGTCCCGGCCCGGTCTTCACTGATATCCTTCTTGCCGATGAGATTAACCGGGCTTCACCCCGGACCCAGAGCGCTCTCCTTGAGGCGATGGCGGAACGGCAGGCAACGGTAGATGGTCGGCAGTATGAACTGGAAGGGATCTTTTTCGTGGTGGCGACCCAGAACCCGGTGGAGTTTCGTGGAACGTATCCCTTGCCTGAGGCGCAGATGGACCGCTTCACAATGCAGTGTGCCCTTGGCTACGTTGAGCCGGAGAATGAAGTCGCGATTCTCTCAGACCAGGTTCGGGATCATCCCCTTGAGCGACAGGAGGCCGTGGCTACCCGGGACCAGCTTATAGAGCTCATTGCTGCAGCCCGGGATGTGCGGCTAACCGATGAACTGAAGGAGTATATCGTGGCCCTGGTATCCGCTACCAGGAGCTGCAAGGATGTGCAACTGGCGGCCAGTCCCCGCGCCTCCCTTGCGCTCATGCGGGTGTCACAGGCTCTTTCACTTTTTGAAGGGAGGGACTTTGTCGTGCCGGAAACTATTCAGGATCTTGCCGTCGACGTGATTGCTCATCGCCTTGTTGTCGAACCAGAGGCCAATTACAGCGGTCGGACCGGTCGAATTGTGGTTGAGGAACTGCTTCGGGACATTCCGGTGCCAGCCTGAAGAGCAGGGGCGGTCTGGCCAGCAAGGAAGATCAAGTGATGGGTGACAGCAGTCTTGCAGGGAAACCAGTTCCCCGGGTGGGCTGGTTCTATCGCCTGCTCTATCGGAATTACTCACGGGGTGCGTCTGTTTCCCTGTTCTTCAACCGCAGGGTGACTGCTACCGGGTGGGTGCTTATTTCTCTTTTACTGCTGACGGCCATTCTCGGAATCGATCTCTCCAAATCCACTCTCTACCAGATCTTTTCCCTTGTTTCCGGGATACTGGTGATTTCGTTTCTATGGTGCTTTGCCCGCCGAGCACGGCTATCGGCCCGACGAGAGCTGCCTCGTTATGCAACTGCGGGGGAAGCCCTGTCCTACATGGTAGTTGTCAGCAACCTGGGACGGCACCCGGTCCGTGGGTTTCTTCTTTCCGAGCGCCCTCCTGATTCACGGCCCTCACTAAGTCATTTTGCCTTTACGAAGGAACCTGGTGAGGAGAAGCGAAACGTCTTTGACCGTTTTTTTGTGTACTATCGTTGGCGCTGGCTCATGGAGCGGGGGATTCTCTTCGAGGGCGAGCAACAGGGAGGGTATCGGACGGTGGTGCCGGATGAGGCTGTCCGCTTGTCGATGAGGCTGATTCCCCGACGGCGTGGGGTGTTCCATCTTAACGATCTCAGGGCGAGACTGCCTGATCCTTTCGGGCTCTTCCAGCGTTGTTGCAGGGTCAGGGCGAAGGAAGAGACTCTGGTTGTCTTCCCCCGGCGCTATCGCCTGCCTCCTTTCGATTTGTCCGGAGAAGCCTGCCTTGAAATGGGAGGTGCAGCGGTTTCAAATACCATCGGGCAGTCGGGGGAATTCCTGGGGCTGCGTGACTATCGCAGTGGTGATGCTCTTCGCCGGATCCACTGGAAGAGCTGGGCGAGGACCGGGCGGCCGATTGTGAAGGAATTCGAAGATGTCTATTTCCCACGTTATGGGTTGCTTCTGGATACTTTCACAGAGCCCGGGGATGTTGACCTCCTTGAAGAGTCCATTTCGGTGGCAGCCTCCTTTGTCTGTGCCCTCGACACCAAGCGTAGCATGCTTGATCTAATGCTGGTCAGGGACGGGGCTACCCTGGTGCAGGCCGGGCGGGCGGGGGGGAGCTCCGAAAAAATTCTAGAGGTTCTCGCGGGGTTGGAAGCAGCCCCGAGTGAGTGTCTTGAAGACCTGGAGAAGCTGGTCAAGCGGCATGGTGACCGGTTGACAGCCTGTGTCTGTATCTTTACAGGCTGGACTCCCGCGAGGGCGGACTTCCTCCGGACTCTCGTTGGATCCGGGATTAATATTCTTGCGCTGATTCTCACCCGCCGGATTGCGGATACCGCGGCCATGCTGGAGGTTGACCCGTTGCCCTGCCGTCACCTCCTGCTGGAACCCCCCAACGTGCAGGAAGGGTTGCTCAAACTCTCATCATGAGCCCTCGTCTCAATAACTCCAAGAGTCCTCCGCGCCTCCTTGAGGGAGGGGCCCTGCTCTTCTGGGGAGGAGTAACCGGCCATCCGGTGGTGGGCCTCGTATGTGCGTTACTGGTAGAGGCCCGGTTCTGGACGAGACTGCGCTGGGACTTTGGCGAAGAGGCTTATGTCCGGGCCTGGTACCTTTCCCTTGCCCTTGGTAGTCTCACCCTCCTGTGGGCATGGCTACAGGGTTCAGGCCAGGTTCTTCTCTTTGAAGCACTGGTCTGGATGCCGGTTTACCTTCTGCCCGTTCTCCTCGCGCAGAACTATGCTGCTGAGCCCGGGATGCCGCTGAATACCTTTTCGCTGATTGCGAGGCGCAAGATGCTCATCGACCGTAGAGCAGGGCGCAGGGTAGAGCCTGTTCAGTTTCACGCAGGATACCCCTATCTCTGTCTCGTCATGGTTGCAGCTGCGTTGAGCCGGATTGATGAGGTAGCTTTTTTTGCAGGTCTGATCTTTCTCGCATCCTGCACGTTGGTCTATGCCAGTCCGGTCAGTCGACAGCGGCCCATCGGAACCGGGATGGCCCTCCTGGTGACCGTTGTCCTGGGAGCGGGCGGGTCGCTTGGACTCAAGGGCCTATGGAGGGCCCTTGATGGTGCCTATGGAAGTCTTTCCGGAGTGTATACGAACGGAGACCTGTCGCAGACGGCCATCGGCCACCTCGGCATGCTCAAGCAGTCGAAGAGCATCCGGTGGCGAATACATGATACGGAAGCTGACGCTTCGCGCCTATTCCGGGAGGCCGTTTATAATCATTACACGGGGAGTCAGTGGTGGCATCGCCCGGTTCCCGAGCGAGGGGGCGGGGAAGGGGGACCCCTGTCAGGGAACAAGAGGGATGAGGACCCGGAAAGGACAGAGATCGATAAGCGGGAGGGAGACTATGAACCCCTGTGGGACCGTGTGATGGATAACGGCTTGGTGCAATTTGCCTTCGAGAACGAGGAGTTCTCCCGGGATCCCGGGAGCAGGCGCAGACTGGTGGTGAGAGGCCGGGTTGATACCAAGACGCCCCTTCCCCTTCCCTCGTCTGCCCGGAAACTCTCGGGTTTTCAGGTTACGGATGGAGGGATTGATGCGAATTCGCTTGGGACGGTACGGCTGGAAAACCCTGATTACGCGGCAGTTTCTTTCGAGGTCCTTGCCGGTGGGTATCCTCTTCATGAGGCTCTGCCTGATCCAAACCTTGATTTGCAGATTCCTCTGGCAGAGCGCATCCCCGGGCATCTGGACGCCGACGAAGAATGGATTGCGGACCCGGAGCGGAGGGGAATTCGGGACCTGTGCGATGATTGGGGCTTAAGGGGGCTCACCGCTCAGGAAGCTACAAGGGTCATCAGGGAAAAATTCTTCAGCGAGGAGTTTACCTACAGCATGTTTCTTGGTCATGAGCGTGCTAGTCGAAGAAGCTCGGCAGTGTCCAGATTTCTCAGTGAGACGAAGGTTGGACACTGTGAGTATTTTGCCACCGCGGCGGTCCTGCTCCTTCGGGAAGCAGGGATCCCCGCCCGTTACTGTGTTGGTTATTCCGGGCAGGAACAGACAAGGGAGGGTGAGTGGTTGCTGCGGGGGAGTCATGCGCACGCCTGGTGCCGGGTCTGGCATGGAGTGATTCCTCCCGACGAGATTCCCGACGGGGTGGCTCCTTCCTCCTATGGCCACTGGGAGGATTTTGACGCGACCATTCCCAGATGGTTGGATTATGAGGGATCAGGGCTGCGGTGGTCCCGTCCGTTAATGGATTGGTGGCAGAGGATACGCGAGGATTTCCTGATCTGGCGGACGTTCCCGGGAAACAGCGGGTTGATCAACGGATCCATTCTGGGGGTGGTAGCCCTTCTCCTCTTCTATCTTGCGATACGCCTGTGGAAGGGGCGCATCCGCCATATTCAGGAAGATGGTGAGGCGGGCCGGAAAGTTGCCATGCAAACACCTCTTCACAGCTTGACCCGTCTCGCTGAGAGGAGTCTCGGTCCCCGAAAGGAAGGCAGGACCTTCACCGGGTGGATCCTCGGACTTGGGGAGATTCTTCCCGGTATCGAGGATGACCTTCATCGGGCCATCAGTTATCACTGGAAGGCTCGCTTTGACCCCCTGGGTCTTACTCCCGGGGAGGCAGGGCAGTTCGAGGAATTATGCCGGGGTCTCAGGGAGAAGATTGACAGGGAGGAATGGCAGCTGGGTGCTGGAAAGAGTCAGTGATTCCGGCTGGGATAAAAAAAGGCCACCCGCAGAGGGGTGGCTTTTTGGTCGGGGCGACTGGATTCGAACCAGCGACCTCTTCGTCCCGAACGAAGCGCGCTACCAAACTGCGCTACGCCCCGACTATGGGCCGCGAAGAATGCGGATTTTCAGGAAGTGGGCAAGGCGAAATGCGTCGGCTTGCCGTCGGTATCCCTGATTATGGTGATGAGAGAGGAGAGCGCCTCGGCTCGGCCTTACAAGGGTCGAAGGGTAAATGAGAAAACCTGGTGTTCAGGCTAATACCTGCAGAGATTTCCGGCTTCCCCGGCTGGAGAGCCCCCGGAAAGAGCATGATTCAAGTGCGACTTATTTGCAGTTGATATCGGGCTGTTGTTGCTGGTAGAAGGCTTTCAGTGCAGGGAGTTCAAAATAGCACTGACTACTGGTCGTGGTTTCCATGGCCTGTCAGCGGTGACCGGATTGGCGTTTTCGCCTCGGTTCTTTGTGCCATCCACTGTGCCGCAACTCCCTTCCTGCTGCTCTTCCTTCCGGTATTCGGGAAGGTCTGGTCGCATCCGGCATCGCACTGGATCATGGCGCTGCTGGTAGTTCCCCTGGCGGCGGTGACGGTTATAACTGGCTACAAGAGACACCGGAGGAAGTGGGTCGTCCTGACCTGCTTCCTCGGAATCGGATTCGTTCTTACGGGCGCCGCTGCCCCGGGTTTTGAATCCAGCCCGGGGAAAGAGAGTCCTGCTCCCGTGGCGACTGGTAATGCTGAGGATGAGGCGATCGGGGATTGCGCTGAATCTGATAGTTTTGCGGAGTGTGAAGAAGGCCAGTGTGAGATGGCATCAGAATGTGCGGAATCGGATATGGCGGATGCTTCAGGCTCGGATGAGGAGGGATGTGTGGATGCATGCTGCCCGTCCATTCAAGCGGATGCTGAGGGAGGTTGGCGGATCCATGTTCCCCTTGCGAGTGTGCTGACAACAATTGGAGGGATTTTCCTGATTGTGACGCACATCGGCAACCTATGTCGTTGTTCCTGCTGTCACACGGAGCCTCTAGAGGCCTGAAGCCGGCCCCTGTTACCTCAGGAAGTCCCCAAGTATCCTGCGTTGATCAAACTTCTGATCATCGCTTTCATGGATTATGATGGTGTAGGCCATCCGAAGTGGCTCTCCCTTCCTGACCCTGGTCGTGACGTAGGGCTCCCGTCGCTCGCTGGGCTGCTTTGGAAAGGGATTCGAGGCAAGGACTCCGTAGTCACGGCTGTGAGACCAGCACGGACGTGGATTTGCCGGGTCGGGGATTACAAGGATTCCTGCCCGCTTTCCGTTGATCACGCCCGAGTAGTCAATCCAGCGGAAGTTTCGTCCCCAGGTTCCATCTCCGTTCTCTTCGCCACGATCATTTAGAATTCTCCCTTTACCACCCTTGACCCGAAGAGGGCTGGCGATTCGGAAGGCCAACCCGCTCTCTTCCTGGTCTCCAAAGAAAAAGTCCCTTTCCTCGTTGTAAAAAGTGGCCTCCCAGTTGATCTGGATACCCGCTGGGACACGGCGGAAGCGGTAGCTTGTATCCTGCACGCAGACCGTCCTGCTACCCTCCTTGTCAAGATAGCGATCCCGGGTTGAGAAGGTTGCCTCCTTGCCAGAGCTTGCAGGTTTCTCGAGATATTTCTCGAACTGCACTTTTGATGTCAATCGCCAGTAGTCGTTGCCGTCAATCCACCCAAAGCTCATCCACAGACCCGGATGCATGACCGGATGAATAATGCGCTGATCGTCGCGGGAGCTGGGATCGATATCCTCGGGCCTGCGCGGAGGAAAATTGCGGGTAATCTTGATGCCTGAGGGGGTGCGCATGTTCACGAAGGCGCGCCGCGTCAGCTTTTCATGACCAAGGAGGTAGGTAGCCACCCGGGTTTTTCCAAGGTGAAGGTGCAGTTCCTCTCCTTCCTGCTGAAAGGTGAACTCCTCCTCACCGGTATTGATTTGTGTGGGCTTCCTGAGGCTCAGCAACCAGGCCGTCAGATCGGCCAGTTGCTGGCTGGTCATCATCGAGCCGAATCCGGGAGGCATTGCGGAGACTGGAAGGGTCTCCCGACTCAAGATGCCCGCCCTTTCAATTCTGGATGTTTTCCCCCCCAGCATGGCCATGGTGACGTGCTTGCCGGTCTCTTCGAGAACTACTCCGGCATAGCCTTTGCCGCTCTTGGTGGAAATGACCTGTGTAGCGAAACCTTCCACGATGCTGGCACTCGGATCGAGGATGGATTCCAAGAGTATTCCGGCGCTCGCTCGTGACCCGATGTCGCTGAGGTCGGGTGCGTGATTGTTACCGTGCCCCCTGACCTGATGGCAAGAGGCACAATTCGCTCCATGGACGCTGAAGAAGAGATCCTGACCGCGCTCGAGGTCGGCCTTGGGCAGGAGGGGGAGAACAGACTCGATGGTGGCGGCCGTTCCATCAGGGGAAAGGATCTTGGGTCGGACAGCCAGGATGTAATTTCCCTTTCTGGCCCTGATCCCATCGCGACTTGTACCAAGGGTCAGGGGACCTGAGGGAAGTTCCGCACGGTAGACGTTCATCTTTTTGGGGTTATTGCCCTCGATCACAAGGGAGGTGGGTTCCCAGACGTTGCGTGCCCATGTGGGCATGTGCTCGGCCCGGGCATCATCGATGAGATAGACAGTGGAGGGGTAGCTCAGGTTCAGTTTGACCGTAATCCCATCTTCAGCGTCTGCATCATTGCAGGCGGTCTGGAGGAAAGTCAGTCCCTCAAGCTCTGGAGGAACACTGGTCAGGCGATAGGACCGGTCGGTGTAGCAGGGGGTGTCGGCCCGCAGGACGGCAGCCCGGTAGGCGTGACCGCTACTTGCCTTGACGCCTGAGAAGGGGATCACCAGAGGTTCCGGGGGTTGGACCTGCCCAGTTGCAGTCAGGGGGCGTCCGCGATGTTCAAACTGGTGTTTCCCTCCGAGGCGACGGGTGCTGATATCTGCGATGGGAACATGGGAGTCCGTGGTATGCCTTTCAATNTCCCGGTNGGAGAGGGCGTCCTCTTCAAGGAGNCCCAGCAGGGCCGCAAGGCGTATCCCGGGCCTCTTATCGGAGAGGAGAACCTTGCGCTTTTTGGCAGGAAGGAGGTCGGTGAGCGCTC
This sequence comes from Roseibacillus sp., assembly GCA_002709395.1. GTDB lineage: Bacteria > Verrucomicrobiota > Verrucomicrobiia > Verrucomicrobiales > Akkermansiaceae > Roseibacillus_B. The sequence continues at coordinate 23,849 of PAQU01000016.1, forward strand.
CCCACGTGGCATAGTAGACAATTCGGTCAGATTCACGAGAGGCCAGTTCGAGGAGCGGCGCCGTTGAGTCCGAGGCTTTGAGCTCCCTGAGAGCGCTAACCGCGGCCAATCGAATCCTTGGCTCTTCGTCTGCGAGCGCTTGCCGGATGGCTGGGTGCAGTCTGCCGTTGAAGGCAGCGACTCGGGTCGACTGGATTTTCTGGTTGGTGTTTTCCTCAAACCAGGCCTCGGGATTGATTCGACCAATGGTCCAGACCAGCCAGGTTTCGAGAGCTTCGGAAAGGTCTGGCCTTCGGAGCGCGGCACGGAGTAAGGGCTCGACACTCTTGCCGCGGCGGATCAGTTCTTTCTGGGCGTTGGTGCGCCAGACCGGCAGATGGCTTCCCAGATCGACGATGAGTCCCTCGACGGTCTGGATATCCCTGGACGGATAGGAAGGAGAGTAATCCCGGGGCCAGAGGCGATAAATCCTTCCCTCATTGGAGAGCTTGCCCTCCTCATAGTGGGCTCCGTACTGACGACCCCAGCTGGTGATCCAGATTGCTCCGTCGGGGCCCATCTCGATGTCAACAGGGTCGAAGGCTCGTCCCTTGCTCAGGGGCATGCTGCGTCCGCCCCCGGCGTGGGCGAGAACCTCAAGCTGCAGTCGGTCCGGTTTACGCCAGGCTCCATCCCACCGGCTCCTGTAGATGAGGATTTCACGGTTGAGCCAGTCGTTGATGAAAAATACGTTGTTGTAATTACTGGGGTATCCCGGGATCGCACAGTGGATCACGCCAGCTCCTGAACCTTCGAAGAGTGGGCCACTGGAGGGTGCGGTGGGGAGGTGATCGTCACCTTTCCAATCATAACTCCACGGATGCCCCCATCCAAAGTGAGATCCGAAAAACGGAGTAAAGATCTTGTCGCCCATGGTCTGGTCATTGTCGGTTCCGAGCCAGTCGAAGCGGTTGTCGAATGCGATGTCCCATGGGTTTCGGAAGCCCCGCGAAATGATCTCCAGATTCGATCCATCGTCGTTGCAGCGGAGGATTCCCCCAGTGACACCCCAGTCGTCGCGGGGATTCTGGTAGTTCTTCTCATAGGTTGCGGAAGTGAAAGCGACCGGTAGTGGCTCCGGTGTTCCGGCTGGGACCCCGACGCCCCACAACTCACGGAAGGCCGCCGGAGCAAGACGGTCGGGCAGGATCGTCAGTCCCTTCGAGTTGCCCTTGGACATGTAGAGGCGCCCATCAGGACCGAAGTTGAGTCCATGAAGCCCATGCTCAAGATTCCCCAGGTCGGTGTAGACGCGGATGTATTCGTCAGCCACATCNTCGCCATCAGTGTCTCGAACCCGGGTCAAATCAGGTGCGTTGGCGACCCAGAGCCAATCCCCCTTCCACGCGAGGCCCTGGATGGAATTGAAGCCGGTGGCAAACATGTGCCGGGCATCGGCCAGGCCGTCTTTATCTGTATCCTTAAGGATCCAGACTGAATCAGGTTCCGTATCGGCATCAGGGGAGCGGTATTGTGGTCCCATGCCGACGCAGGGTCGGCCCTGAGAATCAAAGGTCAGGGCGCAGGGATTCCTCACGACCGGATCCCGGGCGAAGAGAGAGACGGCGAGGTCCTCAGCCACTATTGGAAAATCTGCAGGCACAGCACACAAATTTCCAAGAGTGCCGAGTGCGGAGCAAAGGGCTGTAAGTATTGAGCGCATGAGGGCTGAGGGGTTCACAGTTTTTAATCATTAGCTGGAAAGGGGTCAATTCCGGTGGGTCCCCGGAGCTAAAGATGAGCACATGTGTTTGATTGCAAGGGGGACTGGCGTTAAGACCCGATAGCTCTTCGCCATGCGTCCCCTTGTTTTCCTCTTCCTTTCCCTGATTCTGGCGTGCACTTCGAGTGCCGGGCGCCCAAACGTTCTTTTTATTGCGGTCGATGACCTGAACGACTGGATTGGTTGTCTAAAGGGGCATCCGCAGGCACATACCCCCAATATGGACCGCCTCGCTGCCCGGGGTATTCTTTTTGCCAATGCCCATTGTGTGGCCCCGGCCTGCAATCCATCGCGAGCAGCGGTCTTCAGTGGTCGGATGCCAGAGGTGACCGGGGTCTGGTCCAACCAGAGCGGTTCGCTGGCCCGTCGCCATCCCGAGGCCCGTCTTTTGAGCACCGCTTTTGCGGAGTCCGGTTACCGAACTTGCGGGGCGGGGAAACTTCTTCACTCCCGGGGGGGGAAGTCCTTTGGAGAATACTTCGGCGTGAGCCAGCGCTGGAGCCCCCTCACGAAGGAGGCGGTGAAATATACCCGCAAGGAACTCCCCAGCAAGGCAACGGCGAACCCCCGTCATCTCACCAGGGATAGCCTGGGACGGAAGGTTGTCCTCCCGCTCAACCGCATGCCNTCGGANCGNAAACCGACGGAGACTGATGGGGAGTCCTTCGACTGGGGAGGTTGGGATGTGCCGGATACGGATTTCGGGGATACCAGAATCACGGACTGGGCGATTGGCAAATTGAAGGAGAGAGAAAGAGATCCACTCTTCCTCGCGGTGGGCTACTACCGCCCGCACATTCCTCTCTGGGCCCCCAAGCGATTCTTCGATCGATTCAAGGATGACCCGGGGAAACTTCCTCCGGTCAAGGGGGCCGATCTGAATGATCTTGGTGAAATGGGTCGCAAGTGGGCAAGGGAGGCAGTCACGGCNGGTAGTCATGCCACGGTAGTGGAATACGGACAGTGGCAGGCAGCGGTGGAAGCCTATCTTGCCTGCACGACCTACGTNGATTACGAGATCGGCCGGTTACTCAAGGCTCTTGACCAGAGTGCGATGGGGGAAGATACGTGGATCATATTGTGGTCTGACCACGGCTGGCACCTCGGGGAGAAGGAGCACTGGGGAAAGTGGACCGGATGGGAGCGGTCGACCCGGGTTCCCCTCATCGTGGTTCCGCCCCGGACACAGGCCGGGGAATTTGCGGCTGGGGGATCGCGCTGCCATCAGCCGGTGAGTCTGCTGGATCTGTATCCTACCCTGGTGGAACTCTGCCGCTTGAAGGGGCCGGGGTCCCTTGACGGTCAGTCCCTGGGGCCGCTGCTACGGGAGCCCTCGCGGGCCACGGGACGGGTGGTAACCACCACCTTTGATCGAGGCAATGTCTCCCTGCGGAGTGAGCGTTGGCGTTACATCCGGTATGCCAGCGGAGAGGAAGAGCTCTACGACCTGCAGGCTGACCCCAACGAGTGGTCCAACCTTGCCAGTCGGCCGGAACACGAAACCACCTTGCAAAGGTTTGCGGCCCGTGTTTCAGGAAAGGACTAGGCAGACAGGCTCTGCGCTCACTCTCCCAGTCGCCGGAGTCGGAAGAACTTTGGGGATTTGCCTGGCATCTGAATGGGAAAAATTCGCTCGGTGCTGTCCTCAAATGAATGAATTGATCCTTCAACGCCCTCCCAGCTTCCGAGGTCAGCCGAGCTCTCAAGCTGGTAACGGTTCGAGTCATCGAATCCCGCATAATCGATATGAATCTGGAAATATCCGTTCCAGTAATGCACTGGGACAATCTCAAACCGGAAAAGGTTCTGGAGATATTCTTCCACGTCACTTAGTTGGCTCTCTCTCACCTTCTCGAGCAGGGTGGACTCAGCAAAGACGTTTTCGTGGTGTTTGATGAAGAGCAGGGCGATCTCTGCCTGCCCGCTTTCCAAGGCCTGGAGGAGAGGAGTCAGGTTGTCGGCATTACCTTCGGACGCCGGCTCGCGGGTCCTGAGGTTCAGCCCCCTCTCCCGGTAGGCCTCGACGAGATCCCGGTTGCCGGAGCGAATGGCATCCCAGAAGGAGACTCCATGACCCGCAGGAGCCTCCCGTTGCTGGAGAAGGCCTAGGGTCTCCCCGGCGGCCACGTC
>PAQU01000017.1 GCA_002709395.1 Roseibacillus sp.
AGGAGTCCCGGAATCTGTGAGTTCAGGGTGAAACTGAGGGTGGCGTTGCGGTCTGGATCACTTGCGGTCAACTCTCCTCGTCCGTTGTCAGGAGCAAAAGCAGGTCTGGCGATCGGCGGGTCGTTTTCTCCCGTCACGGTGATGGTGAGGGTGCTGGAGTCCGAGGCTCCCTTGTCATCGATGACAGTCCAATTGGCGACGATCTGGAGGGTTTCGCCTTCGGGGATCGGGATATAGAAGGGATGGAAACTGTCGAAGATGTAGCTTCCGTCCTCATCGAGGTAGAGTCCTAAGATCCCTGAGTCGAGGCTATAACTGAGGGAGGTGTCACGGTCCGGATCACTTGCGATCAACTCTCCCCTTCCGTTGTCAGGAGCGAAAGCTGGTTGAGCGAGCGGTGGGTCGTTTTCTCCCATCACGGTGATGGTGAGGGTACTGGAGTCCGAGGCTCCATTTTCATCGGTGACGGTCCAGTTTGCGATGACCTGGTCAGTTTGTCCTGCCGGGATTGAGCGGTAGGCAGGGTGGGAAGGATTGAAGGTGTAGCTTCCGCTCTCAGAGAGTACTAACCCGGGGACCTGCTGATTGAGGCTGAATACAAGCAGATCTCCATCTGGATCGACTGCGCCCAACTCACCCCTGCCATTAACGGGAGCGAATGCTGGCTGAGCGACCGGTGGGTCGTTTGTACCCCTGACGGTGATGGTGAGGGTGCTGGAGTCCGAGGCTCCATTTTCGTCGGTGACGGTCCAGTTGGCGATGACTTGGCTTGTTTCGCCTTGGCGAATAGATGCATAAGCTGGGTCGGAGGGGTCGAAGGTGTAGCTGCCGTCGGGGTTGACGGACAGTCCATCCACCGGGGAATCGAGGCTGTAGGTCAGGGTGGCGCCATTGTCGGGATCGCTGGCCTCGAGTTGTCCTGAGACACGCGCCGGGACCATGCTGACGAGGTTGTGGCGCGGTCCATCCGGTCCTCTCGCCTGCAGGACGAATTCCGCGACCCCGGTGAAATCATCAGTGAAGACGTTGAAATCGGAGAAGCGATCCTGCCCCATAAGCTCAGTGGAGAAGTCCAGTGGTTGGTCAGAGGTCAGGACAATACGGGGGTCCAGGTAGGTGAAGTCTTGCCCTTCATAGTTGATGACGAGACTGCTTCCGGGCACCTGGACAAAATCTGGCGGCCACCGGCGGATCTCGGTATTGGGCGTCGTGCCTGCCGGAAAGGTAATGGTCCCGGTGATGATGCGTTGCGGATCGTCCTGTTCTTCCCACCTCAGGGCGAATACGAGGTCGGAGGTAGCCGTCGCGGTGTTGATGGCTCCATGCGTCACGGAAACGTCGTCGAAATAGACATCGATCACCTCATTTTCCCTGGTTGTGCCATCACTATAGGCACCGAGGGAAAGCGCGTGTTCGCCAGCCTGCAACGGCACGGTGAAATTTGCAGATTGCCAGTCGGAGTCTCCTCCGTTGTTGATGTGAACCAGAGAGTTGTTTGTGTCATCACCATAGCGAACGCCATCAATCTCGAGAATCGCTTCTCCAAACTCGCTGGCCTCAAGTCCCTCGGCATTAATCAAGCGGTATCGCAAGTTGACCTCCACAGTAGCGGCCGTCGCCAGGGTAAAACTTTGGGTGAAGGCGCCCGAGGTCGCATAAGGACCTGCTACGAACCTGTTGTCGAGACCACCGATGGTCACTCGCGCTCCCGCTCCTGAAACCCCTCCTGATGGGTCGATTACTCCTGCTGCAAAGTCCGGTTGATCGGTCCCGAAGGCATCGTCAAGAAATACGANCCCTCCTGCCAATGCCCCTTCTTCCGAGTTTGTATCGAAGTCTACAGAAAGAATCGTGATCGGTATGGCCTGAGGAGGCCGATTGGGAGCCTCCAAATCATAGAGGCTGGAGACTTCGGAAGCGCCCAAGGCCCGGTTGTAAATCCGGATGTCGTCTATTACTCCGTCAAAGGTACTGGATTCCAGGCCGAGTCTGGTGCCAATGAGGAGCGGTTCCCGGTTTGCTCCCAGGTTGGTGATCTCTGCGGATTCAGTAACTACCTGTTTGCCGTCGATATACAGATTCAGGCTACCTTGTGAAAAGGTGCCTGTAACAGCAAACCATCTCCCCAAGGGGTATCCTGATACCCGTGCTTGAGCTGTGCCCTGCCCTGACCTGACAGAGAAGATAACGTCACCGGTTCCACTGAGCGATATGCCGTAGGGCGCCGCTTGTGTTCCAGTCACGATGGCCCCCTTCGTAAGGACGGCCTGGGATTTTCGAGAGAATGCGAAAACCCATGCAGAGAGGGAAAGTTCCTGTCGCAAGCTAAGCGTCTGGCTGTCAGGGACCTCGATCCTGTCGTCCCGCCCATCAAACCGGAAAGCGCTTCCCTGATTGCCGTAGCGGTCCCTTGCGGGGACGGGCCCAATGGCTTTTCCATCATTGTTGTTGCCGCTCTCGTCGTTGGCATTTCCTGAAAAGGGAAAGTAGGCAACAAGTCCAGTGTCGAGTTCCTGCGCCTGAAGCAACGGAGCGAAAGCGACAAAAACCCAGGCGAGAAAGGCGGAGGGATTCCTGAGGTTCATTGCTTGGGATGCTTCAATTCCTATCTACCGGAAGGGAGACAGAGTCTTTTTTAACATTTATCAACCGGATAAGAGCTCATAACGAGACGCGGAGGAATATGGGAGAAATCCTGCCGCCCTGGAGAAATTTAACAAAGCCGGAGGCCTCTAGCTCAAGAAGAACTTGGCCGAATCGGGAAAGAGTTCCGTTTCTCCGGGCAATCGAGAGGAGGAGTTGGTCGGTCTCTTCAGCCGAAGAGGAGTCCGCTTGCAAGCAAAGTGAGGAAAGCGAACAGGAGGATTCGCCAAACCCAGTAAGAGGAGGCTTCTGAGTTGCTTTCCTCGCCCTCTGCCGACTTGGTAATATGGNGCAGAAGAAAGTGGAATCCGGCGAGCAGCAGGATCGCAGGACCGGCATAGAAGGTCATGAACGCCGCTTTGATGGCCGGGAACCCGCTTGTCGAGATTGAATCGGGTCCGAGGCCGTCCCGGAGAATCCATGCGAAAGGGGCGCAGCAGAAAATGGCCATTAACAGGAGAGCGTCAACAAGAGCGGAAAGCGGCCTGATGACGGAAGGAGCCATTACCCAGGAAGTATAACTCGAAATTTCGAGGATCCCCTAAAATTTTCATGAAATCTGAAAATGGCTAACGATCGCCACGGTTATATGGGTAACAGGCAGTCAATCGAGGGAGTGAGATCCAAGGTTCTGCATAAAAACGACTACTAGATACAAGGCTTTTGCGATCTCACTCCCCGATGAAGCTGCCTTGTTTGTTGTACGGGTTGCGCTTGCGGGATTGTTCGAGGCAGGGCAGAAAAGGTCCAGTCGATGCCTTCGCCCGCATACAGTTTTCTGCAGGAGGTTAACCTCCGGGGGGTCTACGCTGTCATGCTTGCTCTCTTCCTTTCCGGGGTTGTGCCCCCTCTTTGTGCGGGAACTGGAGAGAGCGCAAAAGAGGATTATCAGTTTGATGGCAAAATTTCCCGGCCGGTGCTCGAGAATTACCTGGCTCGAAGTGCTACCGTGGCCTCCCTCCTTCACATTGCCTCCGATGACGACCTCCGNATGATGAAGAACACGGGGGTGAAGTTTGCGGGGCGCGTGATCTGGATGTGGGGAAGTGAGTCCCGTATCGATAAACTCGTTGCAAAGGGAGCCCCATTTGTGAAGCGCCTCCATGAGATGGATCCAGATCTGATCCTGCAGGGGGCGATTTTCGAGGTAATCACGACAGACGTTGACAACGTGAGCATCCCACCTGCGGTGCTCAGGGAGTTCGGGCTTCCGGTCGAGAAGCGGAACTTCAGTTACCGTAAGATGCTCTACGGGTTCCGGCATCGTCACAATCACTGGTATGAGAACGCCTCCGTACCTGATATGAGTAGATTGGAGACCAGGATGTGGTTTTTTTACGTTGCGAAGCGCTGGATCGACATGGGCCTCGAGGCGATTCACCTGGGGCAGGTCGAGATCATGGACGACTGGGATCGGGGTCACCGGCATTGGCGCGATCTGATGGCCCGGATCCGCTCCTATGCAAGGAAGCACGCCCGTCGTCATCTTGTTCTCATTGATGCCCATGTTCCCAGCGGAGGCATCGTGCACGATGGAAAACTCATGTTCGACCTGCATTCTTTCCCTTCCCGTCCGAAATCCGTTNAAGGCCAGCCCCACCGGGCTGTTCTTGAGAAGGGCTTCAGTGACGCGATATACGGCCGTAGCAAGGGTGGGCTCACCCCGAGCGGGTGGCATTGTGAGTCACTACCTTATATCGTGGAGATCGACAATTTCGGTCCCTCCGATCATCCGGGTGAATACCGCGCCAGTGACAAGTTTCATGTCTGGGGATGGGACGAGATCAACTGGTTCATGAAGCAGCCGGAGGACTACCGGAATCAATGGCTCCGTTATGCCTACCAGTGGGTGCGGGATACCGATCCAAATGGTTACTTCCAACTCCCTCTGCGCCGTTTTGAGCACTACTNTGCCAGCATGACTCCTCCCCGGGGCATGAAGCAGGAGGAAACAATCAAGGCCATCTGGGCCGGCATAGAGCGGGATTAAGGAAATCTTTTCCCGTGCGCCATGGAATACCTGAGCACAACACCTTGGCTTGATATAATTATCCTTCTTCTTCTGATGCTTGCCTTTGCAAGGCATGAAGCGGACTGGGAGCCCACCACCGCACGCTCTGGCGTTTACTTCTGGTTCCTTAACCCGAAGGCGGTGCTTGTGTTTCTTCCGCTATGCATCCTCTGCAGGCTGCTAATGCGCGTCTGCTGGGGTTCGGGACAGATAATGATTCTCCTCCTCTTCTTCCTTCCCCTTGCTCCCCTGCTCCACCGGTTTTTCTNCGTTCCGTGGCGGAAGGCGTTTCTCATCGCAGGATGTTTCCTGTGCTACATGATTCTCGTAGCAGTCGGGATCTACCGGGTTGGTGTGGCCGAGACGAAAGCAGATGAGGGATTTAAGCTTGAGGAGTTCTTGAGGGAGACAGNTGGATCCGGGGAGTAACCACCTCTATTCAGCGGGAAATACATATGAGTTGCCGCGGGGCGACTTTCCCATCTTCCTTTCTGCGATTCTGGCTCGGAGTGGCATGCCCGTCTTTTAGAGGGACTCCGACCTCACTGGGCATCGCCTCCAAGAAAGTGATTCCCGACGAGTCCTCCCGTGGATACCCTGTACCGTCGGTATGGTTAAAATCTCTTTTTCAGCTGTGGGCATGGTAGCGGCATGCCTGGGCATCATCACGAGCCCTCTCCTTGCGCAGAAACCTGATCAGGCGGAGGCCCCGGGGCGACCTCCACAATCCGGCCGTGGCGGAGGGCCGCGGAGCCTGATGCAGAACCTGCCTGTCCTGGCAGCGCTTGATACAGACGGGAACGGCGAAATATCAGCTGCTGAAATTACGGCTGCCAGTGCGGCACTGAAGACGCTCGACAAAAACAACGATGGAAAGCTTTCCGCTGATGAGTTGCGGCCTCGATTTGGCAATCGGCCACCCACCCGGGACCGCGGCAGTCCAGTTCCTGCTCGCCCGGACAGGCCTTCCGCCCCTTCCGACAGGAATCCCCTGGCAACCGGTAAGATTGGGGGGCTGTCTCCCTTGGAAATCGTTCAGATGTTCGGTGTGCGAGGGATTGATGGGGTCTCAGACCGTGCCATGTCCGGTTACCGGCGCGTCTTTGGATTTACTGACGTAAACAAGGACGGCAGACACTCAAGAAAGGAATACGTAGACGGAGGTCGGCATCTGACGCCTGAGGCTCGGGCGGGAATTTTTCAGGCGTCTGATACTGACCTGAACGGCTTTGTCTCGGAGAAGGAATACGTGGAGAACCGGGTTATTACCGATCAGGCCAAGGAGTTGTTCGACTCAATCGACTCTGATGGTGATGGGCGACTGACCGGTGGAGAGATCGTCGGCAGCGGAAAGGTGAACGATGCAAAGCTGGCCCTTGCAATATTTTTGGAGTTGGACGCCAATGGTGATGAGGTCCTGCACCTTCCTGAGTTCCTCTATACCTGGGGTCGTTGGGCGAGAACCGGAAAGGAAACAATGGACAGGCGGTGAGTCCTCGCCCGGAATCCGGATCAACTGAACGCTGATGCGACCTTCACCGCAATCAGGGCAGGATCGAATTCCCCTTCTCCGCCCTCCATGGCGGAAGCAACCGCTTCGGTGGCGGTTTTGATCTGCTCGCTGGTGTAATCGAGAGACTTGCCAATCTCTGAGAGCAGATGCTGCTCGGATTCATCTGCGTGCCCATCGGCCCAGACCGCTGAGGCCATGAAGACGATAAAGAGAGCCCGCTTGAAGGGGTCTCCGGGAAGGGAGGATTCCACGTCTTCAGGATCCTCCAGAATGCGCTCAGCAGTCGCTTCATCGATTCCCAGTCGTGATGTGATCCCGCGAAGGATCCCGAGTTCGCTTTCCTCGATCCTTCCATCGGCCTTCATGATGCTGACCGCTTTTGCAATCATTGCCTCGGCTTCCCTGGTTTCCGGTGACTTGAATTCTCCCATGCCTTCTAGTATTGCTGACAGCTAGTTAAGTAGAGTCGACCGGGTACGGTGCCAAGAATAGAATGAAGGGCTCTCCCTTACCGCATTCGGGATGAGATAGTGGTCACTTGCTGACCATGGACGTTCCGATGAGGTCGGAGGGATTTGGTTCTTGGAAAGAGACTCCCACGAGTTAAGAACCTAATATGAATCGACTACTTTTACTGGCGCTTTCCTGCCTGGTGTGGGGTTGTGGCCAGAAGGATGAGGGTGCGACCAGGATCGAGAACAAGGAAAAGGAGAATGTGGTGGCACCTGGTCCCNGCAAAGGCGGGGTCGATNGATCCACTGAGCCTGTCGACGAGAGAAGCCTGGCCGAATACATTAAGAACAAACGGTTCCATGTATTGACCGANAAAGGNGATGTTGATCTNACTGGGTTTGGGCAGTTCTACGGCAACGGAACCTGGCAGAGTGGCATCATTATTGATGGAGTGGCAACTACTTCAGGAGGAGCTGATGAAAAGGGAAGGTATGAAGTTGATGAACTGACGGTCACCCTTGTTTCGGAGGATGGAGCGGAGGATCTGCTCGATTTCTCCTCCCCTGAGCCAGTTGCCAATGACAAATTCACCATCACAAAGGATGATGGGAACCAGGAGATCATTACCATCATCAAGGTCGAGGACGCAGGGATTGTCCAGGTTGCGTCCGTGCCAGCCAAGGAAGGAGTGGATGCGGGCAATATTGAGGAACTTCTCGGAGCCATGATTACGGGTGACACAAGGGCTCTTGAGGCTTTTCTGGAATCGGGTGGTGACGTTAATGCAAGGGAGCCAGATAAGGAGCGCAATTCCCTCATGCATATCGCAGTAACCTTTGGGCAGGCAGGGGCTGTTAAATTGCTGGCGAAGTCCGGAGCGAATCTGGATATCAAGAACACCAACGGAACCACTCCCCTGATCTCTGCCGGGTTCCTGGGAAAGAGCGAGTTGGTTAAAATTCTTATCGAGGAAGGTGCGAGTCTGGATGTCACGGATAACAACGGGATGACTGCACTTGATGCCGCGGCGATGTCATGGGAGGACGCCAAGGGTATCGTCGATTTTCTCAACCTTGCGATATTTGTCCCACTTGGTTCTCCTCTCGATCCTGATGAAGTAAGGGCTGGTCGCGAGGATTGCGTCGATATCCTGAGGGACGCGAAGAAGTAAACGACTTCCCTCCGGGACACGCCGGGTGGCATGAGCGCATTCCCTCGCATGCACTTCTCCCCTGTCCTGGAGTACGTGAAAAAGCGAATTGCGGAGCGATCCAATCGCCCAGCAACTCGCTTGTTTTAAGAGGATGCGCCTTATTGAGGCGCGCCCTTGCGCTATCAGAGTAGCAGCTTACTTGGCGCTCTCAGCAGCGCAGCAGGAACCGTCGCTTCCGCAGCAGGAACCGCCAGAAGTAGCGCAGGAACTGAAGNAAAAGCTAACCATGGCGGCAGCTCCAATGAGGACGATGACTTTGGCAATCTTTTTCATAATCAAGGACGAATTAGTTCATTTTTCCAAGGGGTGCAACTGCAAACCGGCCCCCCCTTCCCCTCGCGGGTTGAAACGAGCCGGGATTCTTGGGGAGCAGGATGAAGGCAGGCAGGGGGATTAGGCCCACCTGCCGAAGGTCTCTATGAAAGGAGTGGCGCTCACTGGCCTACGGGTGCAGTCAGTCGATACAAAGACTTCTCTGTGCGAATGATGAAGGCGTTATCGTCTGCAGCTGGCGTGGCCATCAACTGCTCTCCCGCAAGGGGGTTGATGCTCAGGATCTTAAATTCTCTCTGCGCCCGGACTACCGTGCAGGTCGATTCCTCGTTGAATAAATAAATGCGGCCGTTGGCATAAATCGGAGATGCGGAGAAGGCCCCTTCAAGTCGCTCCTGCCAGAATACCTTTCCGGTCGATGCCTCAAGGCAGGTGGCGATCCCGTTACGGTTCACCACGAAAAGCAGGCCATCGACAAAAAGCGGGGAAGCTCTCGCAGGCATACGCTTGGTTTCTCTCCATACGATATGCGAGTCGGTGACATCCCCGGTGCCATCCGGACGAATGGCCCAGAGCTCAGGGTTGTCCCGGTCGATAATGGCAAAGAGCAATCCGCCTCCATATGCGGGTCGTGGCGCGATCGACCAGCCTCGATGTTTCATCTTCCAGAGTTCCCTTCCGGTTTCAGGATCGTAGGAAAACAGCCCTCTCCCCCCAACCCCGACAAGCTGGGAGCCACCGCCCCGGGGAATCACGACCGGCATGCCGTAGGCTTTGCGGTGATGGACGGGAACCTTGCTGTAATCGATGGAGCGCGTGGTCTTCCATGCGGTCTGACCGGTATCCTTGCTGAGGGCAATGACATACTGCACGTCCCTTCCATCTACGTGGAAAACGACATTACTCCCTACAAGGGTTGGAGAGCTGGCGGGCCCAGCCCCCCTTTCATGGTCGCATTTCAGATCTCTACGGGTCCATAGGACCTTCCCGGTCCCGGTGTCGATACAGGCCGTTCCGTAAGTCCCATAATGAACAAACACTCGTCCCTCCTCGATCGTTGGTGTCGGCGTCGCATATGTGTTGGCAGAGGTTATCGCCATGGCAGAAGTGACGTCGAAGACGTGAATATCGTAGAGGATCTTGCCGGTATTCTTGTCGATACAGACCGCAAAGAGCCTTCCCCCGTCCCTGGTCGCAGTTGTGACCCAGACTTGCTCTCCCCAGATCACCGGGGAAGACCAGCCACGATCGTGGATCGGAGTTTTCCAGACAACATCGCTCGCATCCCAGGAAAGTGGCAAGGTGCTGACCGGCGCATGACCATTTCCCGCTGGCCCTCCGAATTGCCACCATGGTTCCGCAGCGGCGACCAGTGCCGTTGTAGCAAGAGACGTAACAATGAGGCGGGACATGCTAAACCGGTGATCCTTATCTGTTGGAGCCTATGGGGCGAAAGCTTAATTGTCCCTATCAGTTCGTAAAGCAGGTAACGGGTGCTGCTTTGCTTTCCCAGATTGGAATGTTACAAGACTCCTTGTGCGCATCTCGTCTTCCCTCCTCAAGTCGACCTGTCTGGCATGGTTATTGTCACTTCCGGTAATTTCTGCGGATCCCCCCTTCCCTCCAATGACAGTTGCCCTCTGGCCGGCCGGCGAGGCTCCCAATGGCGATGGAACCTTTGACAACGCCAATGCCGAAATCACCATCCACCGGGCGGAAAAGCCTACCGGCACCTCGATTCTGATCTGCCCTGGAGGCGGTTATGGAGGGGTTGTGATCGGTCCCGAGGGGCACGGAATCGCCCGCTGGCTGAATAAACATGGCATCACGGGAGTGGTGCTGCGCTATCGCCTTCCAAGAGGGCGGCATGCGGTTCCCCTGCTTGATGCCCAGCGCGCGCTCCGAATGATCAGGACCAGGGGTCGCGATGAGTGGGGCTGCGATCCTGAACGGGTCGGGATCATGGGTTTTTCAGCGGGCGGCCATCTTGCCTCGACCGTTGCTACTCATTTTGATGCGGGAGCGCCCGATGCGAAGTCCCCGCTCGACCGTCAGAGTTCTCGCCCCGATTTCGCGATCCTGGTCTATCCGGTGATCACGATGGGAGATAATACCCATGGTGGATCAAGGAGGAACCTGCTGGGAGCGTCCCCAGGCGCTGAACTGGTTGAACTCTATTCCAATGAGAAGCAGGTGAGCCCAAAAACGTGCCCCTGCTACCTGGCGCACGCAAAGGATGATCGCCCGGTGCCACCGATCAATAGTCGCTTGTTTCATGAGGCCCTGCAGAAGGCCAAGGTGCCAGGTGAGTATTTGGAGCTTCCCTCCGGGGGCCACGGATTGAATGGCTACAAGGGACCCATGTGGGAAGCCTGGCAGAAAGGATCTCTCGCGTGGTTGCGCAAGATCAAGATGGTTGGCAGCAAGGAGTGAATCCATGCCTCGTAGAAAGAATCCGTCGAAGGAAGCCTCAGAGACCATTGCTGCAGGTGGATTCTTCATGACCATCCTGATCGCCGGCGTTGTCTTAACCCTGTATCTCTTTACGGCGTCTCCGCCGTGGATGGATTACATAAAGAGCTTTTTTGGAAGTCACTTTCCTCAGGGCGGTCGCACGGGTTCCCAGACTGAGGGAGAGGTCGTTCGGTTCATGCTGGTGGTCAGCTTGTTCAATGCCTGTATTACCGCGCTCTTATGGTTTCTCGGCTACAAGATGTGCCAGTCCATGGTTTCCCGCCCTCTCAGAAGGGCAGGATCAGGCATGCTTGCTCGCGCCGGTTCATGGGTGTTGCTGATTCCTGTTACCGGCCCCGCCGCCATTTTTGGAGTGCTTTCATCTCTCATGATGGTCAGTTCCGGGAGAGCGCAGGACTACCCATGGGTCCTCTTGAATTTGCTCAGTCCGGTTGCAACAATAGCGGTGCTTATCCTGTTTTTTCCGAGGCCCAGGGCCCTCGACAAGGCATTCGGGACCATTGCTCCCGACCTCTCTGAAAGGCCTCAGGAAGCAGAAGAGAAAGATCTGGAGTAGTAATTCGAGTTTGATCCCAACGGGTCGTTTTAAAGTGGGAGNCTGGAGGATTGTTTCCTATGCTCAGGAAATCCCTGCAGGCTTGAATGGCAAAGCGCTTCCCCCGTTTATTCAACAGGATTCCCTCCAGTGTATGGCTGGCCGCCATGGCTGCCAGCCTGCTTGTTGTTACGCTTACGGCTGCAAGGATTTCCATGGTCAGGACCGACGGGGATTCCTCATGGGTCGGTCACGAGGTCTACGCGGGCGCTCGAGTGAATTCAGCCACGGCCGCTGACTATGATGGTGACGGGTCTCAGGAGATCATCTTTTCGGCTGCCGGGCAGGTCTTAATGCTTCATGGTCCTGAATATAAGACAAAGCAGGTTCTGGCCACGCTTGAGGTAAAGCGCCCGAAGGGGAAGGCCCAATGCATTCACAGCGTCCTGCACGACGTAGATCACGATGGAGACCTGGACTTCGTGGGTTCTCATGTGCGGGGGCTCTTCTGGCTTGAGTGCCCTGGGGAAAATGCCACCACCGCCACTTGGAAAGCTCACCAGATTACCGATGAGATTCATGGGGTTCACTGTATTCGGTCCTTCGACATAGACCGGGATGGAACCCTTGACCTCGTTGCCAACGACTTCTCTGATGGTAAGGGGCCGTATTCCGGATCAATTTGCTGGCTCAGGCCGTCGGCGCCTCCTGCGACGGGAGGCGTTAAATGGTCGATCATAGAAATTGCCCGGGGTAGTGCGCCAGGNGGGAGTCACTATTTTGATTTTGGCGATGTCAATGGGGACGGCCGCCCGGACTTCACTCTNGGGGCGAAGGGAAAACCCTTTGCCAACGGCAATTATTTTGCGGTCTTTTATTCACCGGAGGATCCCGCACAACCTTGGCGCCGGGAATTCCTCCCCGATCCCGGAGGGCAGACTGGCGCCACGCATGCAGCTCCAGCCGATGTTAATGGGGACGGTGAGNCTGACATTCTGGCGAGCCGGGGGCACGGNAACGGGGTGGTCTGGTTCGAAGGCCCGGACTGGACTGAGCACGTGATCGACGAGGATATCCTGTTCCCTCACGCTACGGATTTTGGGGATATCGACGGAGATGGAGATATCGACCTTTCTACCGTTGGTTTCGGTTCGAAGCTTGCAGCCTGGTATGAAAATGACGGGCGGGGGAAATTTACCCGGCATACTCTCAGTCGGAACCAGATGGCCTACGACACAATGATCACGGATCTCGATGGTGACGGGGATATGGATATTCTGGTGGCCGGCCAGAAGAGCGAGAACGTCATCTGGTTTGAGAATCCGGGGAAGAAAAAAGACTGATGCTCCTGATCTCTTCGCGGCACCCGGGGGGAGGCGTGTTGCCCGAGCGNCCCTTTATGNTGCCTGCCGAGTAACCTGTTATGGTGATTTTGTGAGAGGAAATTCATCCTCTGGAGGCTTTTGCAGTGGGCGAGCACGCTACATCCGGATATTCTATATATATATGAGAATGATCCTCGCCTTGTTATGGGGTGTGGCCGCCCCCCTCTCTCTGGCTGCCCCCCTTATCACTGAATTCATGGCGGATAATGAAACCGTCCTCGCTGATGAGGATGGAGACTATTCCGACTGGATCGAAATCCACAATCCGGGTGGCACTTCCATTGAGCTTGAGGGGTGGCACCTTACCGATAACGACGGGAACCTCGATAAATGGGCTTTTCCCAGTGTCACTTTGGAACCAGGCGGTTTTCTNGTGGTCTTTGCATCCGGGAAAGACCGCAGCGTTCCAGGCTCGGAGTTGCATGCCAATTTCCAGCTCAACTCTGGTGGAGAATATCTCGCCATCGTAGAGCCCGATGGTGCTACGGTTGCTCAGGAATACGCCCCTGAATATCCGGGTCAAGACCCGGATCGCGGTTACGGACTCGCGTTTGAAGGTGTGCCGGTAATTGAGGAGGGAGCGGATGCGCAGTTCCTCGTGCCCTCCGATGGAGCGCTGGGCACGACCTGGACCGAGAGTGGATTCGCCCCGGCGGGATGGAGTAACGGGGAGACCGGCTTAGGCTATGGACTACAGATTCCGGGGATGACCGTGCGTGACGTGCACTCCACCGTGAGTCTGACCAGTCTGAGCAGGGCGGACGCGGCTCTGGCGGGAAACAATGTTGAGAAGGAGACCGTCACTGTGACGCCTGTTTGTAATTTCCTGGATACTGGCGGAGATGGACGTTTCGGTAACAATCTTCCCTTTCCTGGTGGTGGCGGAGACGATTATACGGTCCAAGTCACGGGCACGATNATAATACCAACTTCCGGGACATGGACCTTTGGCCTGAATTCCGACGATGGGGGGCGTATTCGGATTGACGGAGTTAATGTGATGGTGGACGCAACTCTGCACGGTCCTGAGGATCATTTCGGTCGCCGCGTCCTGCAGGCCGGTCCGCATACAATCGAGGCAATGTTCTGGGAACGCTCAGGTGGCGCGGAAATGGAACTCTTTGCCGCGCGCGGCTCCTTCACGAGTTTCAACTCCAATTTCAAGCTGGTGGGAGACACCGTTAACGGAGGACTTCCAGTCTTCACGAGCCCTGCTGGAACGAATGGAGCAGGCTTGGTCGCCACAGACGTGGAAGAGGAAATGAGGAATGAGAACAGTAGCCTGTATCTGCGGATTCCCTTTGATATCAATGACCCGACTGAAGCAGGAGCNCTCTCTCTTTCCATGCGCTACGATGATGGCTTTGTCGCCTANCTCAATGGNACGCGGGTTGCGAGCAGCAATGTGGCAAACGGTGCCCCAGCCTGGAATGCCAGNGCCACCGCCGCACGGGAGGGATCGGAGGCTCTGGAGCCTGAGATTTTCAATCTCACGGAATTCAGTGATCTCCTCAACGAGGGCACAGACAATGTCCTGGCCATCCACGGATTGAACATAGATCCAACCGACGACTCGTTTCTCCTGTTACCGAAATTACTCAGTGGAGGAGTGCAGCAGGATGAATCCTTTTATTTTGATGACCCCACTCCCGGGAGTATCAATTCGACCCCCTCAAGCCGGGGCAAGGTAGAGGATACAAAGTTCAATCCTAACCGGGGGTTTTATAGCAGGCCGATCCGGGTTGAGATCACTTCCGAGACCCCGGGGGCCTCGATTCGCTATACGACCAATGGCTCAACCCCCACCCCAACCAATGGAACGCCTTACACCGGTCCTATCTCGATCAGCAGCACGACAACGCTGAGAGCAATGGCCTACAAGACGGGGATGGATTCGACCAACGTTGATACTCAGACGTATCTTTTCACCGATGATATTATCAGGCAGTCGTCTTCTGCCCCGCCCGGGTGGCCAAGCGGGTCGGTTAATGGGCAGGTTTACCGTTACGGAATGAATAGCGGTGTCGTGAACAGCAACAACCCAGCGATCGGAGGGGTGCAACAGGTGAAGGATGCTCTCGTTTCGATCCCTACCCTTTCCATCGTTCTCGACCAGGACGGTCTCACCAGTTCGGGTCAGGGGATCTACTCAAACCCTCGGAGTAGCGGGTATGCCTGGGAGCGTGAGGCGTCACTTGAGCTTATTCACCCCCCTGGATGGGTTGATCCAGATGGAAATTCCGAGGGTTTCCAGACCGGATGCGGATTGCGTATCCGGGGAGGATTCTCCCGGAGACCGCAGAATCCCAAGCATTCCTTCCGACTCTTTTTCCGCGGTGAATATGGCAATGGCAGGCTGAACTATAAGCTTTTTGGGGACGAGGGAGCCGACGAATTCGACAAGATAGATCTTCGTGGTCCGCAGAACTATTCGTGGGCACAGGGAGGAACGAGTCAGAATAGCTTCATTCGAGACACCTGGTCACGCGACCTGCAGGGTGAGATGGGGCATCCATACAAACGGAGTCGCTGGTATCACCTCTATCTCAACGGAATTTACTGGGGCATGTGCGAGACGGACGAGCGTGCTGAGGCAAATTATGGGGAGATTTATTTTGGCGGGGACCAGCTCGATTATGACGTGGTGAAGTCCTTTGGCAGCGTGACAGATGGAAATCGTTCCTCCTACCAGAGACTGTGGGAGAAATGGCAGGCTGGATTCTCGAGCAATATCGCCTATTTCAATATTCAGGGAAGAAGCAGCAACGGAAACCCCAGTCCAACAATTGAGAAGCTGGTGGATATTGAAAATCTGATCGATTACATGATCATCACTTACTACACAGGTGATCGAGATGGTCCCGGGTCCCGGTATACCCAGCCTCGTCCCAATAACTATTTCGGGGTTTACAACCGGGTGAACCCGGACGGTTACAAGTTCTTTGAGCACGATAGCGAGCATTCGCTTGGAACGGGAGAAAACAACATGGTGACTCCTTCCACCCGGAGTAGTTCCTTGAATGACTTCAATCCACACACCCTCCACGAGCGACTGGCCAACCAGAACCTCGAGTATCGGATGAAGTTTTCCGATCATGTCGCGAAATACTGCTATAACGATGGCCTGCTGACTGATGAGGCCGGCATCGAGCGGGTCAATCGTCGGGCTGACACAATAAGCCAGGCAATCTTTGCGCACTCGGCACGATGGGGCGACACCAACAGGAGCCACGTCAGTTGGCTGAATGCAGTGCAGGGGGTGCGTAATTTTATTACGGGCCGTGTCCCGACAATGATTGGGCAGCTGCGCTCGGTCGGTTGGTATCCGGACATCGATCCGCCCACCTACAGCCAGCATGGTGGGTCGATCCCCAGCAACCAGGCCCTTCTTATCGAAGGAGGACCGGGCACGATCTATTACACCGTGGACGGACAGGATCCGCGGCGATTGGGAGGCTCGGTTCTCCCGGGTGCTCGTGTGTTTCAGGGAAATACCACTACAGAGAGTCTCGTCAGTGCAGGCTCAACCTGGAAGTATCTTGATAACGGCAGCGACCAGGGCACCGCCTGGCGCAATCCGGGTTTCAACGACAGTTCGTGGGAATCCGGCGCCGGGGAACTTGGTTATGGCGACGGGGGTGAAGCGACTACCGTGTCTTTCGGCCCGAGCGCCAACAATAAATATGTCACCACCTATTTCCGGCATAAATTTAATGCCAATAACGTGGGCGATTACACCCGCTTGACTCTTGGTCTTCGGCGGGACGATGGTGCGATTGTCTACCTTAATGGTAACGAGGTTGCCCGCTCCAACATGCCCGGGGGGGAAATAAATTATCTCACGAACTCCCAGACTTTTGCTGGAGGAGCTGATGAATCGACCTACTTCCCCATCAACATTCCGACAGATGAGCTCCGTAACGGGGAAAACACCCTCGCAGTCGAAGTCCACCAGTTCAGTCGAACTTCAAGTGACATGAGTTTCGATCTCACCCTGGACGGCATCAAGATCACCACCGCCAACCCACTGGTCTTTACCGAGCCAGGGGCCGTTGTCGTAAAATCTCGGATCAGGAATGGCAGCGAATGGAGCGCCCTGACTGAGGCGACCTTCGTCGTCGATGCCGAACCGGCCAATAAGGAGACCCTTGCAGTAAGCGAGATTCACTACCGCCCTTCCGCGCCTGCCCCAGACGAGCTTCAGGCAGGGTTTAATTCAGGCAGTGATTTTGAGTTTATTGAATTGCTCAACATCAGCCCTCTCGGGGTAGATCTTGGAGGAATGGAGTTCACCACAGGGATTGAGTTCTCTTTCGATGAGTCCTTGCTTGGCCGGACCATGGCTCCTGGTCAGCGCATTCTTCTTGTCAATGACCTCGCTGCCTTCGAATTACGCTACGGAAGCGATTATCCGGTAGCCGGAGAGTATTCCGGCGACTTGAATAACGATGGCGAACAGCTTGTAATCACGGATGCGGCTGGCGAGGTGGTTCTCGACTTTACTTACAATGATGCAGACCCGTGGCCAGCCAGCGCTGACGGTGACGGGTATTCCCTCGTTCTCATCAACCCCGAGTCCCTGCCTGAACCCAGTGCCGCGGCGAGTTGGCGCACCAGTGCGGTCGCTGGAGGAAGTCCCGGTGCGAGTGATTCCGTAGATTACCTGTCATGGAAAGGCGATGCGGGGATCGATTCTGACACTGGAGATCCTGATAGCGACGGGCTCACGAACTTCATGGAATACGCGCTGGGCAGTGACCCCCTGGAGCATTCTCCGGAGTTCGCTCCCCAGGCCGGAATCAGGTCGTTTTTAATCGATGAGGTGAGTCGCGAGTATCTAGTTATCGACATCAGGCGTCGCCTCGGTGCGGATGCAGTCACGGTAACCCCTCAGTTCAGTTCGGATCTCCTTACCTGGAGTGGAGGCACAGAGGCTCTGGTGCCGGTTAGCGTTGTGAATAATAACGACGGCACGGAAACCCTGACCTACCGAAGTGTCGACCCCGTTTCTGCCGAGGTGAACCTCTTTGTGCGTGGACAGTTCCTGCTTTCTCCCTAGGGATCTCCCCGACTCCCTGCGATTATGGTGGGCGTTACGACTTTCGTTCGCTCGCTGCCCCATACCTCAGGGGTGAAGCCGTAAACGCGCTACCTGAATGAGGATGAGGGCTGGGATCTGGAGTGCTGGGCTTTCGGGAAGTCCATCCTTTGCCGCATTTAGGGAGCGGACACCTTAAGGATTTCCCCGGCCTGAGAGCGGCGAATCAAATCCATGAAATGATTCGGCTTCTTCCACTCCCCATTCCAGTAGTAATCGTAGCAGCGGTTTATCCCCGTGCCCTCCCCCAGGTCATTCCATGTAGCCAGCACCAGGATATCTGAATCACGCGTTTCATTGAGCACGAGCTTTAGGATCGTGTCATCCTTTACAAGTAACTCGTCCTCACGGGCACCTCGTTCGGTATTCGAATTTCCACGGCTGATAGGATCCCACCGTGGCATGGCGTGGGACAGGGTGATTTCCTCGCGCGTCTCGCTCGCGCACTTTGCTGGAAGGTCGAGCGTATACCATTTGAATTGGGAGTCGGAAGCCTCTTTCATTGCTGGGTGGTAGTTAAATGCGGTGTCGACGGCGACCCATGGCTCAACCCCGAAGTCCTCCATGAAAAGAGCCTTCATAACGGGCAGTACGCGGTGAAAGTTCTCCCGATTCTGTAAGGTATTGCTGTTGTAAAAGTAAATCATCGGACGCTTGTTCACCAGGTACCAGTGATCACGCGGCACGGCCTTGAAGAACGGTTGCCACTTTGCCTCGTAGAGTAACTTGGCGGTGGATTCGATGTCGAGGCAGTCAGGCTTCTGCTCCCAGAAGGGCCCAAACCATGGCTGGCCCCACGTCCAGGTATCATCAAACATGCCAAGTTTGACCATGTTCTGGCCGTGCTCATCACGGAGGCGCTTCAGGGCCATTCGCAGCGGTTTCATCTGAGCCGGCTGAAGGTCGGGGCCGTAGACATTAAGCAAGGCGAACTCCAGTCCGGCATGACGGGCATCCTTAAGTTCTCGATACCAGAATCCGGCGTTCTCAGGGTGGTAGAGACCGTCCTTACTGACGTTATTGGAAGAGTTCGTGAATTGATAGAGAGGGTTCGGCTCACGCATTCCCGGAACATGGTTGTTGGCCCATCCAGGGCCGCCGTTGGGGGGCTCAGGGCTCGTAAAAAAGAACATGAAGACGGCTCCAATGTCCCGGGCGAGGGCCTTGCCTTGAGAAGGCTCGAGAACCAGTTGCTCCCTCCATGGATCGGTATAGGTCCACTGTGGGTCGGCTCCCGCTTCCCGGGCAAGTGCTATGGCCAGATCGATACGGCGAGGGATCTTTCCAGATCTGAATTTCCCCTTGTAATTTTCTACCAGCGCGGCCGAGGGGTGCTCCCCGGTGAATTGCTTCCACAGTGCCTTGATAAATACCTCCGGAGAATGTCCGAGATTGACGTCGACCCTCTCACTCTTCTGTAGCTCACTGAGATTTACCTCGGGATTCAAGAGGAAGGTGGAGATTGGGCGAAATTCGGGGGCGCCTACATCAGGATCCTTCGGGTCAGGTCTCTTGCAACCGGTCAGAAGCAGTCCAGCCGCAAGGGTCGGGAGGGCGAACTGGGTGATTGCGGTACGCTTCACAGGTGAAAATCGCTGGGTCGTGGCCTCCCGGTATTCTTCTGGGATCAAGGCGCTGCCGTTTTCCTGCATTTCAGCACGTTCAGTGGTTACGGAGAAATGCTGCGAAGGTAGCCATCTCCATCAAAGTAATACTTTTCATCAAATCTCGAAAATCCTCGAATATAGCGCCATTTCCCGAAGGTCCTGTAATCCGATGGATTGAGTGACGAATGCCACGAGTTCGCGAACATCCCTGTATGCCGGTAGACCATTGCATCAAAGAAGGACACCCAGGAACGAGCACAGACAAACATCTGATAGTCGTCCGTGCCGATTCGCTCATAGAACCACCTGCCTTGAGATGGAGGGCTTCCATTGCGGTCGAGGTAATTGGTTGGCTTGGCGTAACCTTCGCTAATGCTGCTCAAGGACTTCGGGAACTCGCCGTTCTCCTCATGGAACCTCTGAAGTAAGGCTCGAAGCTCTCTGGATTGGCCGATGACCTCGATTGCCCATTTTTCATCGGGGTTCCAGCGGGTTGCCAACTTGAAAGTCGTGAATACCGCACAAGTCAGGACGACCAGCCAGACAAGGGCTCTAATCATCAGTTTCCGGGGAGCCGGTTTCATGCCTCTGGGATTGGTATGGCCGGTTGGGTGTGCCCCCCAACCGACCCGAGGATCTCGTCGAGGAGATTAGCCCTTCGTCAATGCGATCCGGATGAATTTCTTGCCTTCCGCCAGTGGCAGTGTGGCAGTCACGTTGTCTGGCCGGGAAGTCCAGTCCTTCAGGTTCTCACTTTCTTGAATTTCAAACTCAAGGCGAACTGCATTGTTCTCTTCGTCGGCTCGAAAAACGAGAGCTCCTGTTCGGGCATCCTGAATTTCTTCAATCGTAGGCCTCTCTAATAACTCCATGATTCTCTCATCTTTCTCCGCAAGAGACGCCTGGAGGTCGGCTAACTGGGCCTTTACTGATTCCATCGCTCCCTCGAGATCGGTAATACTCTCAGCCTGACTTTGAACGGTGGCCTCGGTTGCTTCGAGGTCCGCTTGTAATTGCGCTAACCGGCTATCGATGGGTTCCGGGGAAGCGGCAACCCATCGAACACCCTCAAGTATGGTGCTGGAGAAATTAGCGCCCAGGAGAGTGCTGTCACTCAGGTCCTGTCCTGCCAGAATTGCATCAGACAGGTCGGCGTTGATGAGAAGGGTTCCGCTCATGTCCACATTTCTGAGGTCTACCGAACTGAGATCAGCCCCGGTGAGATCAGCACCACTGAAGTCCCCGGTTCGCAGATCACGCCCACTCAAATCAATCCCGCTGAGATTGGCATCCCTGAAAGAAGCTTCCGTGAGATCGGAACCCTCGAGGTTGGCTCCCTCGAGATTGGCGCTGCTAAGGTCGGTGCCGCTGAGGTTTGCATCCCGAAGGTCAACATTGCGGAAGTCGCTCCCGCTGAAATCCCTGCCACTCAAATCAATTCCGCTGAGATCTGCGCCATCCAAGCTGGCTCCGGGCCCGACAAGGTACGTGTTAAAAATGAGCCAGGAATCGGGAAGGCTGGGAGTGCCTGAAATATTTCCAGAACTAATGCCGGTCAAGAGAGCATCACGGAGATCAGTATCGCTGAGATTAGCCCCCTCCAAGTCACAGCCGCTAAGATCGGCGCCATTGAGATTTGTCCCAGTGAGGTTCGCGCCGCCAAGGTCGCTTTCCGCTATATTGCTTCCGCTCAGGTCGACCCCGCTGAGATCGACTCCACTGAGGCTCGCACCCGGCCCGATCAGGTAACCATTGAGCAGGCGCCAGGCTTCAGGAAGGGAGGGAATGCCGGTAACAAGCCCTGAGTTGACCCCGGAAAGAACGGCTCCCTCCAGGTTTGCTCCCTCCAGGACAACCCCTTCGAGGTTGGTCGAACTGAGATTTGATCCGGTCAGATTGGCTCCCGTAAGGTCGGCTCCGCTGAAATTGACTTCGCCTAGGTCGGATCCCTGCAGGTTGCCGTTGGTAAGATTGGCTCCGCTCAGGTCGAGGTTTTGCAGTTCGCCGTTCTCAATAAGAATCCCAGCAAGGTTCGATGCAGGACCCAGCAGATACCCGTAAAGCAGACGCCATGGTGACGAGAGTATCGGACGGCCGGTGGTTTGCCCGGAGCGCACACCTTCGAGGGATGCTCCACTGAGGTTGGTATTGGTGAGGACCGAGCTGGAGAGATCCGCTCCGACGAGGTTCGCACGGGACAAACTGGCTTCACTCAGGTCCGCCCCGTTGAGATCGGCTTCCTGCAGATTGGCCCTGGTCAGGACTGCCCCTGTAAGGCTCGCTTCTCTGAGACCAGCACCGGCGAGGGCGGCACTTGAGAGCCTTGCAAGCTTAAGGCTGGCACCATCCAGCGTCGCCCCGCGGAGATCAGCATTGCTGAGTTCGACCTCGGTGAGGTTTGCATTTTGAAGGTTGGCTCCGTCCAGGTTTGCGAGGAAGAGGTTGGCTCCCCTGAGGTCTGCCTCGGCAAGGTCTGCCCCGGTGAGGTCGGCGCCCCGGAGGTTGGCCTCCGGGGCGATATTAAAGTTGTTGCCGTTAATCCTGATTATCCCCTGTCGAAGCCCGGTCTCCGGATCAATCGTTTCCTCGATCCACTCACCCTGGGAAAAGGCGGAAACGCTTGCAAAGGTCAGGAAGGTCAGGATTGAAGTGACGCTTTTGATCATGATGGTTCTTTAGCATCCACCGGACTCATCGGGCAAGTGGCCAGAGAGGTTTCTGATCGAGTGAGGAACTGGTTTTCAGGGCTTCTTTCCGCCTTATGACCTCAATCTTGCCTGGGCCTCGCTAAGCTGAAAGGATTTGTTCCCGCTCCTGATGATCGTCAAGCTTCTCCTCCCGCTGATTCTCGCATTTATAATGTTCTCCCTTGGCTTGGGACTAAGTGGGCGCGATTTCACGCGGATATTAAGATTCCCTGTCGCCTTTGGCACCGGCTTGCTGAATCAGGTTCTCCTGTTGCCTCTGGTTGCTCTCGGTCTCGCACATGCCTTCGGCCTGCCCCCGGTGTTTGCAGTAGGTCTGATGATTATCGCCCTGTGTCCGGGTGGAGTGACGAGCAACCTTCTTGCCAGGCTCGCCGGGGGAAACGCCCCCCTGTCGATCTCTCTTACCGCGGTAACAAGTTTGCTCTCGATTGTGACCGTGCCGCTTCTGCTCTCACTCAGCATGGCTCATTTCGTGGGAGAAGGAGCTGCTCCATCAGCGGGTGAAATAACCAGGCTGGGCCTGACCATGTTCCTGATAACCGCGGTACCGGTGTCTATTGGAATGGCTGTGACCCGGAAATGCCCTGCCTTGGTGGCCAAGATGGCCCCGGGGGTTTCCCGGGCCGCGCTCTTCCTGTTCGTGTTGATCATTGTGGCGGCGCTGGTGGATAACTGGGAGGTCTTTTCGGGTAATCTGGGCACTCTGGGGCCAGTAGCGGTCTT